>DATFKK010000156.1 GCA_035268685.1 Candidatus Krumholzibacteriia bacterium
CTGCCAGGCCTGTTCCCAGCGGCCGGACCACTGCAGGTCGTCGACCATCTGCCAGCGCGCCCGCGCCGCGTAGTCGTAGCCCTCGCGATCGCCCACGGTGCCCTGGGCGGGCTCGAGCCGGGCCGAAGCGTCCAACGTGACGTCGAGACTTTCGGTCGCGCGCCAGCTCAGCGTGGTGTTGGCCAGATGCGTCGTGGCCTCGCGCGACACCTCGCCGGTCTCCTGCAGGGCCTCGTAGACCTCGATCTCGGTGACGAAGACCACGGGCGCGTCGTTCGTGCCGCCGTTGACGACCTTCAGGTAGCGGGTCGACACCGGCATGAACTCGATCTCGTAGCGCAACAGGGCCGTGTTGAAGGTCTCGATCGGTGTGTCCGTGACCTCGTTCCACTCGATCCCGTCGTCGGACACGTACACGCTCCAGTCGACCGTGGCCGACGAGAAGCGGTCGACGTAGACGTACATCGCCGAGACCGCCTCGCGCTCGAAGCCGAGATCCGTTCCGATGTTCCGGTCGATCGAGCCCGTGCCGATCTCGATGCCGGGCACGGTCGCGGTCCCGGTGTTGCCGTCGGCGAGTCCGGGCACGGGCTGGAGCGTGCCCAGCTCGGGCGACGGGTCGATCGCGAACAGCGACTGGCCGGTCGTCACCTGCTCGAGCAGGACGGTTCCCGTCCGCACCTCGTCGACCCGGTCGCGGTAGGTGAAGAGGTACTGCGTGTCCAGGCGCAGACGTCGCTCGCCGGCCAGTGAGTGCGATCCGAGGAAACGGAACTGATGCGAGTTCTCGCGACTCTCGAGACCGCGGATGAGGTTCTCGGTCCAACGCCGCGTGAATCCGTACTCGATGATCTCGTTCTCGCGGTCGACGTTGAGACGCGCCAGGAAGCGCCGGTCGCGCGTGTCCCGCGCATCGTCGCCGCCGTCCTCCTCGGAGATCTTCTGCCAGTCGTAACGCAGCGTGAGCATGGGCCAGCCGTCGATCGCGCTCCTCCAGTCGGCCACCACGTTCTCGGTGACCAGACGACCCGACGTGGCCGACGAACGGATGCTGCGCCGCAGTGCCGTGACGCTCGAGCGGAACCACTCGGTGCGCCAGGCCAGTTCGGCCGAAGGCTGGATCTCTTCGCGGAAGGCTCCGAACTGCTCGGCGCCGTCGATGTCGAAGTCGAAGTAGCGGAACGAGGCCCGCGCGCGCAGCGTCGAGGTGAGATCGCGCGCCAGGTTGATCGAGTACCTCTGTTGCAACGTGTTCCGTTCCTCGCCGTCGACCTCGGCCTGCACGGCACTAACGTCGATCGACCCGTTCACCTCGGCCGGTTGCGCCCACGCGGGCGCGGCGAGCGCCATCACCAGGAGTGCGCACCACGGTACGACGGCGGATCGCCGCCGCCGACTCACGGGATCACCACCGCGACCGGTCGCGGTCCCACGAGGAGCAGACGTGTCTCGCCCGTCCCCGTTGTGTCGACGGTGAACACGGCGTTCTCGTCGGGCAGGGGTACGAGGACCGTGCGCCCCTCGGGGTCGAGGTGCAGCAGACCGGGACGTGCCGGCAACGGAACCCTGTCGACCTCGAGATCCAGGGACGCACGCAGAACCGTGAGTTCGTCACACACCGCGAGAGCCGCGTACAAACGCTTCGCCCTCTCCTGGTAGACCATCCCCCGCACGGGCCCGCAGAGGTCGACGGCGTCGATCGACGCTCCGGTGCCGGCGTCGATCCGCTCCACGGACCGCCCGTTACGCGCCGCGACCACGATCTGACCGGTGTCGGCGAGGAACTCCAGTTCCCCCGGGGAATCGGAGACGACGAAGCGCGCCACCACTGACGCCTTCTGCGGATCGACGACCTCGATCGTCCGCGAGGTCTCCGACGACACGAAGATCCGGCCCGTGCGCGGATCCTCGACCAGGTCGACGGGCCGGGGCTCGAGGTTGACCCGGGCGATTTCCTGGAACGACGACGACGACACCTGCACGAGGGCGTCGTGACCGCTGGCGAGCGCGAAGACGGACCGTTCGTCGCGGCTCAACAGGAGACGGGTGGGTTCGTCGCCGAAACGCAGGGGCAGCCGTCGGATCCGATCGACGTCGCCGAGGTCCACCGCGACGAGTTCGTCGCGCTCGGCGACCGCGACGTACAGACGGCGCTCGACCGGCGAGTAGACGAGGTCCCGGGGGCGACCGCCCACTCCGAGTTCCTCGTTCGTCTCGCCCGTCCGCCGGTCCACGACGGCGACGGTCCCGGCCCCCTCGAGGGCCACGAAGATGCGCTGTCCCAGCGGGACCCGATCCGGATGACGGCGCCGGACGACGGGGTGCCAGGCTTCGGCATCGGCGGGCACGGCATCGGGGTCGAAGGCCAGATGCACGACCAGACATTCTCCGGCGTCGAGTTCTCGCTCGAGCACGAAGTCCGCCGACTCGCCGGAGAGGTCGACGCGCGTCCAGGCGCCACCGACCCGGATCCGTGCCTCGGCGAATTCGACCTTCAAGGTGTCGAGCGAACCCGGTTCGAACGTGGTCCGCATCCATTCGAGGGATCGGCCCCCATCGCGGTCCGTGTCCAGATCCAGGCGCGTCGGCTCGACACGGACTCGACCGTCGGGGCGGATCACGACGAAGGAGTCGACGACCAGACGTACGCGGGCGGCTGCACGCTCGGGCAACCGCACGTAGGTGGAGAGACTGGCCTGGGCGCCGGGGTCGAAAGCCCGGGAGGCGCGCGGCGCCGGCACGACGAGCAGCAGAATCAGCAGTTGCAGTGCTGCGGAGTGGAGCCCGGCGGATCGCGTCCCGGCCCGGCGCGGTGCCGATCCGGTCAAGGATGTCTCCTCGTGGTCGACACGGGGAGCCCGGGCCGGGCCGGGCTCCCCGTGCGGGTACGAATCGACGACGGGATCAGCGCACGCCGGAGGGGGCGGCGGTGAACACGTCGGCGTCGAACTCGTCCTTCACGTGGCACTTGTTGCAGAGCGAGCGCTGGTTCGGATCGCCGTAGGGATTCGGGATCGCGTAGGCGCCCGACTCCAAGCCGTCCTCACCCAGCACGGTGACGTTGAAGTCCCACCGACCGGCGTCCGGCGACGAGGTCGCGTGCGCGCGGTGGCAGGAGATGCAACTCACCTGGCTGCTGGCCGTCGGGCCCGCCGTGCTCGAGGTGGTGTTGGCCGGGTCCTCGAACGGCACGGCGGCCAGATAGGCCGACGCCTGGGTGCCGCCGGTGATGTCGGCAGTCCCGTTGTACAGATTGTAGTTCTGCGCGATGCCCGCGCCGATGGTCTCGCCCGAGGGGTGGACCAACTGCGTGTTGTTCGCGTGGAAGTCGCCGTGGCAGTTCCCACACCAGGCGCTCATGCCGCCCTTGTAGGCGGTGTGGTTGCTGTTGGTCTCGCCACCACCGAAGATCGCGAGGCCGTCGGCGTCCGGGGCCGGGCTCGAGAAGGTGGCCAGGCCACCCTGGACCTGCTGCCCCGCGGTGTAGAGCAGACGGAACTCGTCGGTGCCGTGCGGATCGTGGCAGCTCGAGCACTCCATCGAGGCCGCCGGGAAGGCACCGCCCGGAGCCGACGTCAGCGTCGCGTCCGGACCGACACCGTAGCTCGGCGCGTTGATGTTGTGGCCCGCGGCGTCACCCGGGATCGGGTTGTCGGCACCGGCGTGACCGTCGTTCAGGTTGTCCTCGGTCAGGAACACGAAGTTCCCGGCACCGTACTCGGTCGGCGGGTTCAGCGGATCGGAGCCGAAGCTGGCGCCGAGACGCGTGGCGTGACAGCCGAGGCAGGTCTCGCTGGGCGTCGCGTCGACGAGCAGCCACGGATTCCCGTTGGGGCTGTCCGGGTCGACCAGGGCACCGTCTTGACTGTTGTGCATCGTGTGGCAGCCGTTGCAGTGAGCAACGCCACCGTCGTGGAAAGCCAGCGCCGGCGTCGCGACGAGCACGAGAACCGACACGAGCGCGAGGGTCTTCATCATGTTGTTCATGCCTCCGAGAGCATGCTTGCTAGGACCGTGAGAAGGTCGAACGAGTTCGACTCGCTCATCGAAGGGGGGAGACCGATCGCGGATCGACCGGCCACACTCCTTCACGGTTCACGCAGGGTTGCACCACTGGCGTCGGAGCCGCGCGCCACACGCTCCTCCTCGTCCTCTTCGTCCTGGCGCGTAGTGCTCGCCTGCACGAGTCGTGTCCTGACGTAGCCGGGAACACGGCAGAGCTGGATCCGGCCTTCCAGCATCTGACCGACCACCACGTGGTCGTCGTCGGACACGGCCAAGAGGCTCGGGTGGTAGAACCATCCGTCGCGGAAGCCCTTCCCACCGAACTCGCCGAGAAACCGGCCATCGGTGGAGTAGCAGACGACTGCGAATCGCATCTTGTCGAGGACCGCCACGATCCCGTGGGACGTGACGTCGACTGCGACGGGAAAGTTCAACTGACCCGGTGTGTTCCCGCGGATGCCCACCGAACGCAGGAGGTCTCCGGACTCGACGTCGAACGCGAGCACGAGGCCCAGGTTCGAGACCGGAATCCAGAGCTCTCCGTCGCGGACGGAGGGCTCGCCGAGCAACAGTTCATCGCGATCGCCGTCGCCGACCGCAGTCGCGACGTCGATCCGGTGGACGCGTCGCCCGTCACGCCCGATCACATGGACGTTCGCATCGCCACCGACGAGGAGCAGTCGGTCCTCTTCGTCGCAGGCGATTCCATGGATCCGGGGCAGGTCCAGCGCGGCGAGTTCGATCGTGTCGAGATACATCCCGTCGAAATCGAACTGCACCAGCCGCTGTCCCTGCCGGGACGTTCCGAGGACGAATACGTGTCCTTCGGAGTCGACGACGACGCCCTGTGGTGAACCGATGTGATCGGCACAGCCGAACTGATAGCGGTAGAGGCCGTCCCGGTCGAAGATCACGATCCGATTCGCACCCGTGTCCCCCACGAAGATCTCACCGTGGCGACGATCGACGTGCAGGGCCATGGGTCGTTGGATCGGATCGTTCATCCCGGGAAGGCGCAGGGACCGCTCCAGCTCCGCGGGCGCGAACAGTGGCAGCGAAGACCCGGAGTCCTGGGCTCCGACCCCACCGACACCCACCACGGCGAGGGTGACGTAGAACGCCACACCTGCCACGGCACGCCCGATGAAGTCTTCTGCACGAATTCCGGTCACTCTGCTGCCTCATTCCACACTCGGCCGATACCCCCGAGCCGGGGTTGGGGAATCGACCCACTGCCTCTTCGAAGCACGAGGACCGTACGCTTGTTCACAGCGTGGCGCCGAGTGCGGCATTGTGACCTCACGAATCCGTGTCGCAAGTTCGGGGAAATAGTACAGTTGCATCATGTGCGGTCGGATCGTGCCCGGTCGTGCCCGAAACCGGTGGATGCCGGTCGATCGAGGCCTCGCCGGCTCAGAGAGTGAGCGCCCGGACCATGACGAGCGCAGCCGCGAGAGCAGAGGTCACCATCATCGTCCAGGAGCGCCGGGCGTCCGCGTCGGGGGCGCCGGCGGCTGCATGGACCCAGAGGATCTGGTCGCGGCCGATGTCGGTCACGGCACGGGAGTCGGCGTAGGAGGCCCGGCGCTCGGCGATCAGACGCAGGCGAACGGTGTCCTCGTCGACCGACACCACGTCGCCGGCGAAGGCCTGGCCTTCGCGCAGGGTCACGCGCACCGCCTGACCCTCGACCAGCGTGTCGAGATCGAGTGCGCCCTCGGGCCCGCCTCCCGCCACGGTGACCGGAAGAGGACCACTGCCCGCGGAACATCCGACGAGCAGGACGACGAGGACGAAGACCCGCGTCCCGCGAACGGGTCCGGACTTCCGACTGTGACGAGTCATGCGAGGAGTCCCCGGGGAGAGGCACACGCTTGCCCTGAGGCGATCACGCTGCGTATCGTAGCACCACCTCGCAGCAAAGGAATCGGATTCCCATGGACAGTCACCCCCGGTGTCCCTCGTCCTTCCTCCTGCTGTTCTCCGGCGCCCTGCTCGCCCTTCCCGCGGTCGCTCCCGCGGCCGGCGCACCACATCTCGCCCGCGTCTACACACTCGACGGTGAGTTCGTCCACGACGTGGGCGAGATCCAGCTGCACGTCACCAACTTCGGTCTGATCGGATCCCTCCCGGGCAACACCTGCAGCTTCTGCGACGCCCCGTCCGCGATGTGGCCGGCGGACAGCGGCGTCGACCACGTCTACCAGGCCGGTCTGTGGATCGGCGCACTCCTCGACGGCCAACCCCTCGTCACGACGGCCGCCCCCAGCGGCCGTGAACTCCGCGACGACGCGGTCGACCCTCTGGCCACGATCTACGAGGCGACCGAGGGCGAACCCGGCGGCCGCCGCTACCCACACCCCGGCTTCGACGACGACGGTGACGGTCTCGAGGACGAGGATCCCCTGAACGGTCGCGACGACGACCTCGACGGAGCGATCGACGAGGACTTCGCCGCCGTCTCCGACCAGTACTTCCGCGCGTTCCTGACCGACGACGACGACGCGATCCTGGCCAACGAGCCCGACCACACGCCCCTGCACCTGCAGGTGGTCCAGGAGAGCTTCGCCTGGTCCGACGACGACGTGGACGACTTCGTGGGCTTCGAGTTCACGATCACCGCCAGCGACGACTTCCCGGCCGACCGCGTGCTCGAGGACGTCCACCTGGGCTTCTACGTGGATCCCGACATCGGCCCGCGCGGTGTTCCCGGGATCGCGAGCGACGACCTGCCCGACTTCTTCGACGGTCTCGTCCGTGCTCCGAATTCGAGCCTGGTCCCCCTGACGCTCGCCAGCGCCTACGACGCGGACGGCGACGGAGGGGTGTCACCGGGACACGTCGGCGTCCTGTTCTTCGACCGGGAGACGACCGGCTTCCAGGTGTTCCAGGGCAACCTCACCTTCGACCAGGGCGGTGATCCCACGACCGACGCGGAACGCTACGCCCTGCTCTCGGAGAGCGGGTACGACGCCACACCCACGGGGACGACGAACGCCGGCGACTACCGGATCCTGATCTCGACGGGTCCGATCGAGGAGTTCCGGATCGACGACGAGATCCGGCTGCGCCTGGCACTCGTGGTCGGCGCGGGACGGGACGGACTGTTGACGCACGCCGCCCAGGCCTACCTGACGTCGTACGGTCGCTTCTTCGACCGCGACGGCGATCCCGACACCGGAGACGACGGCCGCGAATACCGTGTGGCCTGGATCCCGCCCGGTCAGAATCCCGTGTCCATCCACGACGAGGACGAAGCCGTCGACCCCGTCGTCGCCTCGTGGCGTGGCGCACTTCTTCCGAACGTCCCGAATCCCTTCAACCCGGCCACCGAGATCCGCTTCCGACTGCCCGCCGCGGGGAGCGTGTCGCTGCAGATCCACGATGCCGCCGGTCGTCGTGTCCGCAGTCTCGAGTTGGGATCGATGCCGGCCGGCGAGAGCGCCTGGTCGTGGAACGGGACCGACGACCAGGGCCGCGCCGTGGCGAGTGGGGTGTACCTGGTGCGGCTGGCGACCGACCGCGGCGTCGACTCCCGCCGGATCGTCCTGGCCCGCTGACCATCGGGCGGCGGGCCTCCCTGGGGTGGCGGGCCTCCCTCGCCGGGTTCCCGCCGCCCTCGACTCCTCGCCCCGGCGTCCGGAAGTCCCCCATGGCGCCGGAGTGCTGCGCGGCTCAGCTTTGCGCTACCATCGCGCGACGCGAAGCGAGAGGAGTCCGACCATGAGCCGCGAACACACCTGCCTGCTGGTCGTCGACGTCCAGCCCGACTTCATGCCCGGCGGTGGTCTGGCCGTCGAGGGCGGCGACGAGATCGTCGGGCCGCTCGGCCAGCTCATCGGCGACGGCGAGTTCGGCGTGATCGTCGCCACCCAGGACTGGCATCCGGCCGGCCACGTGTCCTTCGCCAGTTCCCACGAGGGCAAGCAGCCCATGGAGACCCTCGAACTCCACGGGCACGATCAGATCCTGTGGCCCGACCACTGCGTGCAGGGCACCGAGAAGGCACAGCTGCACGCCGGCCTTCCCCTGCAGCACCTCGACGCGATCGTGCGCAAGGGCACCGATCCCACCGTCGACAGCTACAGCGGCTTCCGCGACAACTGGAACGCCGAGGGCGAGCGGCCGGCGACCGGCCTCGCGGGCTACCTCCGCGAGCGCGGCATCCGTGCCCTGGTGGTGGCCGGACTCGCGCGCGACGTCTGCGTGAAGTGGACGATCGAGGACGCCGTCGAGGCCGGCTTCGACGTGGCCTTCCCCTGGGACCTCTCGCGCTCGGTCGATCCCTCGAAGGACGACGACCTGCGCCGGCACTTCGAGGAGCTGGGTGTGGAGGTGACGGAGCGCCAGGCGCTCGTGCGCTGATGGATCCCACCCGCCGCCACCGGATCGAGGGGATCCTGGCCACCGACTTCTACCAGTTGACCGCGGCCCAGGCCTACTGGAAGCAGGGGCTGGCCGGCCGCCGGGCCCAGTTCGACTACTTCTTCCGCAGCTACCCCGACTACGGCGGCCACGCCGCGGGGTACTGCATCGGCGCGGGACTGCAGTGGTTGCTCGAGTGGATGCACGAGTCGTCCTTCGACGACGAAGCGCTCTCCACGCTGCGCGAGCACCGCAACGCGCGCGGCGATCGCATGTTCGACGACGGCTTCCTCGAGTGGCTGCGCGAGCACGGCGACTTCTCGACGACCGAACTCCTGGCCGTTCCCGAAGGGCGCGTGGTGCACGCGAACGTCCCGCTGGTCCTCGCCCGCGGACCGCTCGCGATGCTGCAGGTCCTCGAGACCCCGCTGCTCATGCACCTGAACTACCCGACCCTGGTGGCGACCAAGGCCGCGCGCATCCGCCTCGCCGGCGCCGGCGGGTTGTTCATGGAGTTCGGCGCGCGCCGCGCCCACGACCGCGCGGCCCACGCCGGGGCCCGGGCGGCCCTGATCGGCGGTGCGGACTTCAGCTCGAACACGGGCATCAGCTTCGACCTCGGCCTGCCGCCCAAGGGCACGCACGCCCATGCCCTGGTGCAGGCGCACCTGGCCGACGGCAAGACCGAACTCGACGCCTTCCGTGCCTTCGCCGCCAGTCAACCCGACGACTGCGTCCTGCTGGTCGACACCATCGACACCCTCGACAGCGGCGTACCCAACGCGATCCGCGTGTTCGAGGAACTGCGGCGCGACGGCCACGAACCGGTGGGCGTGCGCCTCGACTCGGGCGACCTCGCCCACCTGGCCGTGCGCGCGGCGAAGATGCTCGACGACGCCGGCTTCGAGAAGGTCGCGATCGTGCTGAGCAACCAGTTGGACGAAGCGGTGATCCAGCAGATCCGCGAACAGATCACCGAGGAGGCACCGGAGCACGGCATGGACGCCGACTCCGTGCTCGGGCGCCTGGCCTACGGCGTGGGCACCGCTCTGATCACCAGCCAGGGCCACCCGGCGCTCGACGGCGTCTACAAGCTCACCGCCCTCGAACGCGACGGCGCGTGGCAGCCGGTGCTGAAGATCTCGGAGTCCCCCGAGAAGATCCCGACACCGGGACCGAAAACCGTGTGGCGCCTGTACGATCCCGACGGTCACGCGATCGTCGACCTGGTCGCCACCGACGACGAGGATCCCCTCGAACACGATCCCCTGCGCCTGCACCACGCCACGAAGGAGGGCGTGCACCGCGACCTGGCGGCGTCGGAGGTCGGCCAGGCCGAACGGCTGCTCGAACGCGTGTTCGCCGACGGTGCATCGACGCTCGGCGACGAATCGATCGAGACCATGCGCCAGCGCCGACACGACGACCTCGAACGTCTGCATGCCGGCGTGCGCCGGATCCTGCATCCGCACCGCTATCACGTGTCGCTCAGTCACCGCATGTGGGAACTGAAGACGCGGCTGGTCGAGAAGATCTCGTCGGGCGCCTAGTCGTTCGCGCCACTCTCCTGCGGCCATCGCCGCAGCAACGGCCTCAGGACGAGGGGCGTGAGCAGGCACGTGAGCGCCGACACGACGACCATTGCGGAGTACAACTCGCTCGACACCACGTCCTCTCCCAGTCGACGGCCCTGGTGCATGACGACCAGCGCGATCTCCGCCCGCGGGATCATGCTGACGCCGACCAGCACCGCCCCGCCGGTGCCCGTGGTCCACAGCGCCGGCAACCC
>DATFKK010000157.1 GCA_035268685.1 Candidatus Krumholzibacteriia bacterium
CCCGACGAGATCGCCGACGCCTACTGCTTCCTGGCCTCCGACGAGTCGTCGTTCGTCAACGGCACGGTGTTGAGCGTCGACGGGGGGCTGATCTCGTGACCGGCGAGCGCAACGCGCGCATCACCGCCACCGGGATGTACGCGCCCGAGCGCGTGGTGCCGAACGCGTGGTTCGACGAGCAGCTGGGCGAGAACGTCAGCCAGTGGCTCGAGTCGAACCTGACGATCCGCGAGCGCCGCTGGGCGGCTCCCGACGAGAGCACGGCCGACCTGGTGGAGGCGGCGGCGCGGCGGATCCTCGATCGGGCCGGGGTGCGCCCGGTGGACCTGGACCTGATCATCGTGGCCACCGACACGCCCGAGTACGTGTCCCCGTCGACGGCCGTGGTCGTCCAGCACCGGCTCGGGGCCACCGCGGCCGGCAGCTTCGACGTGAACACGGCCTGTGCCGGCTTCGTGACCGCGGTCGACATGGGGGCGAAGTACATCCGCGCCGACGAGCAGTACCGGCGGGTGCTCGTGATCGGCGCCTACGCCATGAGCAAGTACCTCGATCCGACCGACAAGAAGACGGTGACGCTCTTCGCCGACGGCGCGGCGGGCGTGTTGCTCGAGGCCACGACCGGGGACCGGGGCTGGCTTGCGTCACGGCTGCACAGCGAGGGCCAGTACCACGACTGGATGGGGATCTACGCCGGCGGTACGCAGCAGCCCTGCGACGCCGACGTCGTCGCTCGCGGGGATCAGCGATTGCGTTTCGTGAAGAAGTTCCCGCCCGAGATCAATCCCGACACGTGGACGCGCATGGTCACCGAGACCGTCCACGCGGCCGGACACGAGATCGACGACATCGCTCTGATCGCGATCACGCAGATCAACATCAAGAGCATCCGCGAGACCATGGCGCGGCTGGGGCTGCCCATGGAGCGCACGCACACCGTGATGGATCGGTACGGATACACGGGTTCGGCCTGCATCCCGATGGTCCTTGCCGAAGCCGTCGACGCGGGTCGCCTGCGGCCGGGCGACCTGGTGGTCTTCATGGGATCGGGCGGCGGACTGGCCTTCGCCTGCGCCGCCTTCCGCTGGTAGATCGGAGCACTCCGTGGGCGCCAACGCGACCATCGGCTGGATCCTGGTTCTCGCCTACGCGGCGTTGATCCTGTTCTTCGTCGTGCGCGGTGCGCGCGGGAACCGGAACCTGTCGGACTATGCCCTCGGCAGCTTCGCCTTCTCGCCGGTGGCGGTGGGTCTGGCTCTGGCCGCGTCGATGACCAGCGCGGCCACCTTCATCATCAACCCCGGTTTCGTGGCGATCTTCGGGGTGAGCGCGGTCATCTCCTATGCAGTCGTCATCCCCGTGGCCGCGCTCACTTCGCTGGTCGTGCTCACCAAGGGATTCCGGCGGCACGGCTCGTCGGTGAAGGCGCTGAGCATGGCCCAGTGGATGGGCACGCGCTACGGAAGCCCCGGCTTCGCCCTGTTCTTCGGCTTCCTGTCGCTGCTGCTCGTGACCTTCATCGTGCTGATCGTGGTGGGCTTGACGAAGGTGATCTCGGCCACGCTCGGCGTGCCGGAGATGGGCACCCTGCTGGCGATCGTGGCCTTCGTGTTCGGCTACATGATGTTCGGCGGGGCCAACTCCATGGTCTACACGAACACGATCCAGGCACTGTTGATGGTCGTGGTGGCAGTGGTACTGCTCGGCTCGGGCTACGAGCACTTCTCCGAAGGCGTGCACGGATTCCTCGAGCGCCTGCGTGCGGTGGATCCGGCCCTCGTCGGCGTCACCAACCGAGACAGCTTCCTGTTCCGCGACCTGTACGAGATCGTCGCCGCCCAGCTGGTGGTGGGCGTGGCCATCGTGTGCCAGCCGCACATCATCACCAAGTCGCTGCTGCTGAAGTCCGAACGCGACGTGAACCGTTACCTGATCGTGGGTGTGGTGACCGAGATCCTGTTCTTCGCGGTGGTGATCGCGGGTCTGTACGCGCGGCTGGCCTTCCCCGACCTCACACTGAACGGCGAGGCCATTCCCATGGACGGGATCATTCCCGCCTACGTGGTGAACGAGCTACCCGTGTACGTGGGCATGGTCGTGGTCATGGGCCTGATCTCGGCCGGGCTGTCGACGCTGGAGGGCTTGATCCAGGCGCTGGCGACCACGATCACGGCCGATCTGGTCACGCCGCTGGCCGGTTCGGTGCTCCCGGCCGACGAGGATCGACGCGCGCACGTGCTGCTGGTGCTGAACCGGATCGCGATCGGACTGTTGGCCGTGGTGTCGGCCTGGCTGTCGTGGCAGCAGGTCGTGTCGCCCAAGCTGAGCGTGGCGATCTTCGCGCAGAACGGAGTGTATGCGTACTTCAGTGCCGCCTTCGTGCCGATCCTGTTCGGAATGTTCCTGAAGTCGACCCGTCGCGAGACCGCGATCGTGGCTTCGGTCACCGCCATCGTCGTCCACTTCGTCATGTACTACGGGCACGTTCCGGTCCCGGGAACCCTCGCGACTGGGGAGAATCCCGGTGTTGCGGCTGCCGTCGCGGTGATCAGCTCGCTGGTGGTCGGTGCCCTGGTGCAGATGGCGACCGGAAGGAGGCAACGTGTACCGGCCTGAGACCGACTGGTTGGCCCGCTGGGCGCTGTACACGCCGGACCGGCGCTTCCTCCGCGACCATACCCGCGACCGCGAGTGGAGCTTCGGCGAGGCACACGCACGCGTCGATGCTGTGGCGCGCTGGCTGCACGACGATCTGGGTCTGACCCGCGGCGACCGTCTCGCGGTGCTGTCGACCAATCGCGTCGAGACGGTGTTCGTGTTCCTGGCGTGTCAGCGTGAGGGCCTGATCCTGGTTCCGTTGAACTTCCGGCTGACGGCTCCGGAGATCGAACACCTCGTGCACGACGCCGAGCCGGGCGCGCTGCTCGTC
Organism: Candidatus Krumholzibacteriia bacterium; assembly: GCA_035268685.1. Classification (NCBI taxonomy): domain Bacteria; phylum Candidatus Krumholzibacteriota; class Candidatus Krumholzibacteriia; species Candidatus Krumholzibacteriia bacterium. The sequence goes on from DATFKK010000157.1 coordinate 2,930, forward strand.
GAGGACGCCCTGCGCGAGATCGTGGCGACGATCGAGGGCGGGCCGGCCGTCCACGGGATCGACACGGTGTCGCCGTTGCTCTTCGACGACGAGCCGGAACGGGCGCGTCCGAGCGGCGAGCCCGCGGATCTGGACGACGCGGTCATGATCCTGTACACGGCCGGCACGACCGGCGTGCCCAAGGGTGCGATGATCACCCACCGCATGCTCCTGTGGAACGCCATCAACACCGGGCTGCGGTTGGCGATCACCGAACGCGACCACACCCAGAGCTACGCGCCCTTCTTCCACACCGGGGGCTGGAACGTGCTGTTCACGCCCTTCCTGCTGCACGGGGCGTCGCACACGATCCTGAGCGGTTTCGATCCCGACCTCGTGCTCGAACTCATGGAGCGCGAGCGGACCACGCTGTTGTTCGGCGTGCCGACCATGCTGCAGATGATGGCCGAGAGCGATCGCTTCGACGTCGCCGACCTCGAGAGCGTCCGCTACGCGATCGTGGGCGGGGCGCCGATGCCCCTGCCGCTGATCGACCGCTGGCACGCGAAGGGCGTGCACATCCGGCAGGGATACGGACTGACCGAGGTCGGGCCGAACTGCTACTCGCTCAACGAGGAGGACGCCATCCGCAAACGCGGGTCGATCGGGCGGCCGAACTTCTTCCTCGACGTGCGGATCGTGGCCGAGGACGGCCGCGACTGTGAGGCCGACGAGGTGGGCGAGTTGTGGCTGCGCGGAGAAACGGTCACCCCCGGCTACTGGCGCAACCCCGAGGCCACGAAGGCCGCGATCACCGAGGACGGATGGTTCCGGACCGGCGATCTGGTGCGGCAGGACGACGAGGGCTTCACCTACGTCGTCGACCGCAAGAAGAACATGTTCATCAGCGGCGGCGAGAACGTCTATCCGGCCGAGGTCGAGCGCGTGCTCGGCCAGCACGAGGCCGTGCGTGACGTCGCCGTGATCGGCGTATCCGACCAGAAGTGGGGCGAGGTCGGGCACGCCTTCGTCGAGGTCCATCCGGGCCACGACTTCGATCTCGAAGCCCTGCGCGCGTTCTGCGACGGGAAGCTCGCGCGCTACAAGATTCCCCGTCACGTGAGCGTGATCGAGGCGATCCCCCGCAATGCGGCGGGGAAGGTCGACACGGCCGCGCTTCGGAATCTCGCCTGAACGCTTCCCAGGAGGGAACGATCATGAAGAGTCTGCGAATCCTGTTGGTGCTCGGCCTGGTGGTCGGCGGGCTCGGGCTGTCGGCCTGCGGCGACGACGACGACAACGGCGGCACCAACCCGAACCCGACGCCCGAGACGCCGCCCTGGGTGGGGAGCTGGGTCAGCGAGGGCGACAACGTCGCTCCGATCCTCGCTGCGGGCTTCGACATCGAGCGTGTCGAGGTCACCATGAACGAGGACGGTACGATCGGTCTCGTGCAGAAGGTCGTCGGCCAGCCCGAGACCACGAACAGCGGTGTGTACTCGGTGATCGAGTCCGACACCGGCGACATCCACGCGATCCAGATCTCCTACACGGGCAACCCGAGTTTCGACCAGGAGGGGATCATCCAGGTGATCGAGGGCGACCCCGACACCATGCGTCTCGAGGTCGTCCAGACCGTTCCGGACATCGGTGCCACTCCGCTGACGCCGGAAGAGGGATTCGGTGCGGACACGACGCTCGGCGACTCGAACATCCAGGTGTACGTGCGCCAGGACGAGCAGGACGACCCGGCCCCGGAGTCCGAGCCCTGGGAGGGGAGCTGGCTGAGCGAGGGCGAGAACGTGGCACCGATCCTGGCGGCCGGTTTCGACATCGAGCGCGTCGAGGTGACGATGAACGAGGACGGCACGATCGGTCTCGTGCAGAAGGTCATCGGTCAGCCCGAGACCACGAACAGCGGTGTCTACTCCGTGACCGAGTCGGCGACGGGTGACATCCACTCGATCCAGATCTCCTACACCGGGAATCCGAGTTTCGAGCAGGAGGGGATCATCCAGGTGATCCAGGGCGATCCCGACACCATGCGCCTCGAGGTCGTCCAGACCGTTCCGGACATCGGCGCCACCCCGTTGACCCCGGAACAGGGCTTCGGTGCGGACACGACGCTCGGCGACTCGAACATCCAGGTCTACGTGCGGCAGTAGCCGCCGCATCGCGAAGGCGGGGTCCGGTCGCGACCGGACTCCGCTCCAAGATCCCCGTTTCCCGGGAGCGTCCCAGATGCTGCGCAGGAACGTGTGGAGCCTCGGTATGGCCGTTCTGGCCCTGACCCTCGTCGCGCCGAAGGTGTGGGCGGACGGAGGGTCCGAGCGCGAGGAATTCCACGAGGACCGACCGCCCGAGGAGATCGAGGAGTTCGATTTCATCGGATACTACTTCATGCGGCACGAGGCCTCGAACATCGCGCCCACCAACGAGTTCCTCAAGGGCCAGATCGTGGGCCGCTTCTTCGGGGGAAACACCACCCGGACCACGTCGGAGAAGACGTCGCGCTTCACCGAACAACGATTCATGCCCATGATCACCTACTCGCCCCGACTCTTCGACGGCTGGGCCAAGATCCGGACCAGTCTGGAGTTCGACTGGACCTGGGGTGACGCGAACTACGGCGCCGGCGGGAATTTCGGGGGCGCCTTCGGTGCCGACACCGTGAACATGCAGACCCAGAACCTGTTCATGGAGATCCGGCCCACGAAGACCTTCGTCCTGAACATGGGTTTGTTGCGCCTGTACGACAACGTCCAGGTTCCCTGGTACACCTTCACGGACCACCTGCTGCAGAAGGGCTACCGGCTCTCCATGTTCGGTTCCGATGCCACGGGCGTCGGTGCGCACTGGTTCTTCCGGACCGACCAGCGGATCAAGTTGGGCGCGTACCAGCTGTACGAGAACAACGTCGAGCAACGGGACGACGTGGCCCTGTTCGAGGTGGACTACGAGCGCGATCTCGCCATCGACACGTCGGTCGGTTTGTCGGTGCACTACCTGATGGATCGCGGCAACGGTGAGGGCGGTGTTTCGATCCTCGGGCAGGGGCTGAGCTCGGGGCTGAGCAACTACAACGGCGTGTTCAACTTCGACCTCGGCGGCCAGCGCTACAAGGGCGACATCTTCTGGCTGGGCACGCACTTCCATCGTGACCCCCTGCTGCAGCAGGGCCGGCTGGGCTGGTCGGGCTTCGCGTGGTGGAACGGTGGTACGGTGCGCACCGACACTCGGGACGTCGACATCAACGGTGTGGCCGCGAATCTGCGGGTCGCGGCCCGCTGGGGCGCACTGTCCGAGGACCAGGTCGTCTTCGACGGCGTCTTCACCACCGGTGACGACGACAACACCGCGGACGGCACCTACAGCGGTGTCCTCACCGGCAACAACTGGACTTCACCGGGGGCGGTGTTCATCGGGCATCCGCTGTACCTGCTCCTGCCGCACGGCGACGTCGTGAACCGCTTCAACGCCGCGGTCATGGACATCCAGAACATCGGCTACGGAGTGCAGGCCGGTGCGCTGAGCGTGGCCAAGGAGCTGGTGCCGAACAAGTGGCGCGTGAAGGCAGCCGTGGGCCACGGACGATCGACCGCCGACCCCGACGGCGGCGGTTCGACCATCGGCACCGAGTTCAACGCGAGCCTGCGCTGGACCATGCGCGTGTTCCTCGAGGCCGAGTTGCACGCGGCCTATCTGTCGCTGGGCGACTTCTACGATTCGCCCGTGGTCAACGGTGGAGTGGACGAACGTCCGGACGATCCGTGGACCGTGTTCGCGTCCCTCAAGTGGATCATGTTCTAGGAGGCCGCCATGCGACGCATCATCGTCCTGTTCCTGATCGTGGGAGGCCTGGTCGTGAGCTCCAGCGGATGCGGTTCGACCCGCGACTGGTACCACCTTCCCGTGACCCAGTTCGACGAGATCGACTACACCCGTCCGGTGAAGACGGTCCAGGTTCGCAACCTCGAGGTGGCCTACATCGAGGCCGGTGCCGAGAACGACCAGACCCTGGTCCTGATCCACGGCCTGGGCAGCAACGCGAAGGCGTGGCTGCGCAACCTCGACGCGTGGGGCCGCACGCACCACGTGATCGCGCTCGACCTGCCGGGCTACGGTCGCTCGACCAAGGGCGACCTGCCGTACTCGCTGAGCTTCTACGCGCAGGTGATCGTCGAGATGCTCGACGAACTGGGCGTGGAGTCCGCGGACTGGGGTGGACACTCCATGGGCGGACAGATCGCCATGCTCGCCGCGCTCGAGTACCCCGAACGCGTCGAACGACTGGCGTTGTTCGCCCCGGCCGGGATCGAGCGCTTCGAAGAAGGAGAGGGTCAGTGGCTGCGGGGGGCGCTGACGCCGGAGTTCGTGGAGGACACCACGATCCGCAACATCGCGGTGAACCTGCACGCGAATTTCTACGACACGCCCGAAGACGCCGAGTTCATGATCACCGACCGGATCCGGATCCGTGGGGCCGAGGGCTTCGACGAGTACGCCTACGCGGTCTCGCGCAACGTGGGTGCGATGATCGACGAGCCGACGCAGGAGAGTCTCGGCGAGATCGCCCAGCCCACGCTGATCGTCTTCGGAGAGTACGACCAGTTGATCCCGAATCGCTATCTGCACGGGGGCCGGAGCGAAGACGTCGGTCGGCGTGGCGAAGAGGAGATCCCCGACGCCACCCTGTTGATGGTGGACGACGCCGGGCACTTCGTGCAGTTCGAGGGCGCAGAGGTCGTGAATCCGGTGGTGGCGGATTTCATCGAGCGCTGAGGCGCTCCGGGGCGGGCGGGAGCAGGTCGAGCGACGCCTGCACCGCCGCCCAGGGCTCCCGCGTGGGCGGAGCGCTGAGCTCCAGCCGGAACCGTTGTCCCGGTTCGACGTCGAGGGGCCGCGGCAGCGGCAGGAAGCCCTGCTCCCAGCAGGTCGGCGCCCGATCGGGAGCCGTGTCGATGAAGACGTCGTCGCCGAGCAGGTCCAGCCTGAAGTGGACCACGACTCCCTCGGCCCGACCGGCGGTGACGACTTCGAGATCGAGGCTCCGCCGTTCGGCGACGCGCTCATCGACGCCGAAATCCAGGTCTTGCCAGCGGGCGGTCGCACTGAGGACTTCGTCGGCTTCGATCCGCAGCGTTCGGCGGGGCAATGCCATCCGGTCCGCGACGGCTTCGTAATCGAGTCCGTGGCGCGACGGGAGCGTCTCCGACCAGAAGCAGCGTTCCCGTGCGAAGCGATCGCTGCCGGTCAACGCGACGTCGATCCGGATGCGACCTGGGATGACCAGTCCTTCGGGACGGACCCAGCGACGGCGGGCTTCGCCCAGGTAGTAGGAAGCGTTCTCACCGATCCCGATCGAGTCGACGAGTTCACCGACGAGCACGTCCACCGGTTCGGGCAGGACGATCTCGTCGCTGCGTCCCACCAGTGGGACGAAACGGTCGGGCCCGAAGCCGTGGGCGGACAGGAGGTCCACCGTGCACTGCAGGGTCCGGGGATCGACCTCGATGCCGTAGACGCGCCGCGCGCCGGCCTTCAGGGCGAGCAGCGACAGCGGGCCCAGCCCGACGCCGATCTCGGCCACGGTCCGCCCCGGGCAGGCGACGCCCAGGGCCCGCGCGAAGGCGTCCAGACGATGGGGATCGTCCAGCATCCGCATGTGGTCCAGGAGCGTACGGTCGTCGAGCATGGATGTGCGTCACAGGTGGAGTGGGACCCGAAGGCTTCTGGGTCTCGTGATCGACGGGCGAGGCCCACTTCTTTAGGTCCGAGTGTCCTGACCGCGCAGCGCTTCGAGCAGGTGCGTGTGGTCGACGTGGGTCACGGTGCAAGGCGGGCCGGAGGCTGCCCAGTAGCGGTCGTCGTCGGGAGTGTGGCCCAGGAGGAAGATGCTCGACGAAACGGTCCCGTAGCCCCGGTCGGTGTGGACGCACACGCTCCGCTGGGGTCCGTGATCGCCGCCGTGCCGGGCGAGACGAGCGGCCAGCAGTCGTCGGATCCGGTCGGGGTCGTCGCCGGCGCGGGCCAGCTCGGACTCCAGACCTGTGCCGAGGGTGCGCGCCCGGTGTCCCGGGTCGTTTTCCGGGGATTCGTTGCCCAGGGCGAAGACGGGTTCCGTGACCGGGCAAAGCCCCATGCCGTCGGCCGACGCCGTCCACGACGCTCCGCCGCCGCGGTCCGCGGCCAACAGCAGGAAAGGATTGGTGTCCTCGGGGTCACGGGCGCGGAGCGCGCGGCCGACCTCGTCGAGGTCCCGACACTGCAGGAGTCCGCGCACGATGCCCCCGCGGGACGCGCGTTCGGGATCGGGCGGCCGGCCGGTCCAGTGGTTCGTCAGGCCGATCACCAGTCCGTGTGCGTTCAGTCCCAGCCACGTGCCCCCGGCCACCTCGTCCCTCCCCCCGACGAAGGGAATCGGATCGTCCCACACCAGGGGGCCGGTGCTCGGGCGGTCGATCGCTTCGTCGCGGTTCGCGGCGACGACGAGGGGGTAGCGGGATCCGGGTCGGCGGACGAGAGCAAGCGTGCACACGGGTGAAGTCCTGTGGGGGGCGGAAGTTCTCCGGACGATCACGAAGGCTGCGTTCGGGGCCGGGCGCAAGGGCCGGGCGCAAGGGTGGGCGCAAGGGTGGGCCCGACCCTGGATCGGCTCCCGCGTTCGTCGTAGGTTCGGACGGTTCTCGGATCGTCGCTCGGACCGGCCTGGAAGGGTGCCGTGGTCGAAACGCAATCGAGCTCGCTCGTGGATCCGCCCCGCCGTCGTCGATGGGGCCGTGCCGTCGCCATCGGTGGTGTCGTACTCCTCGTCCTGATCGCAGCCGGTGCGGGCGGTGCCTGGGTCTGGCTGCGTGCGAGTCTGCCTCCCCTCGACGGGGAGAAGGTCGTCGACGGAATCGACGCAGAGGTGCGGATCGAGCGCGATGCCGGCGGCCGCGTCACACTTCACGGTGCCTCGCCCGCGGACCTGGCCTTCGCGCTGGGCTACGCCCACGGGCAGGATCGATTCTTCCAGATGGACCTTCTTCGACGGGCCGGGGCCGGTGAGCTGGCCGCGCTGGTCGGTCCGGCGGGGCGCGCTCTCGACCGTCCGGCCCGCGAGCACGGTCTGCACCTCACCGCGCGTGAAGCCCTGCGGCGCAGTGAGCCGCGGCACCGACGACAGGTGGAGGCCTACGCGCGTGGGGTGAACGCGGGGCTCGCGAGTCTGGATGCGCGCCCCTGGGAGTACGCGCTGGTGCGCCAGGAGCCGCGGTCGTGGCGCCCGGTCGACACCCTGCACGTCCTGCACGCCATGTACCGTGACCTTCAGCCCCCGGTCGACCGTCTGGAACTCTCCCGTCCGGTGATCCGCCGCACGCTGATCGACGCGGTCGGCGACGCGCTCTTGCAGTCGAGCAACCCGTGGGACGCGCCCATTGCCGGGGGCGCCGGACTGGCCCCGCTCCTCGAGATTCCCGCGTCGGGGCCCGGTCGCGAGGCGGCACCGGCAGGCGAACGCCCCTCGGCTCCTTCGATCGATCCTCCGGCCGAGGGCAGCAACTCCTTCGCGGTCGGCGGTGCGTACACCGAGGACGGCCGTGCGATCCTGGCCAACGACATGCACCTGCGCCTGCAGTTGCCGCCGATCTGGTACACGGCGCGGATGGTCGTCGAGGACGGACTCGATGCCGTGGGCGTCACCCTTCCGGGCGCGCCGGGGATGATCGTGGGCAGCAACGGCTCGATCGCCTGGGGCTTCACGAACAGCTATGGCGACTGGGTCGATCACGTCGATCTCGAGCTCGCACCGGGCGACACCACGCGGTACCGCACGCCCGACGGCTGGGCCGATTTCGGGGAACGCGTCGAGAGGATCGAGACGGCAGGGGCGCCGACCGAGACCCTGCGCGTGCGGACGACGATCTGGGGGCCGGTCACCGGAGTCGCTCCCGACGGCACACCGCGCGCGACGCAATGGGTCGCCCACGACCCAGACGCCGTCGGACTCGAACTCCTCGATCTCGTGACCCTCGAGACCGTCGACGCCGCGCTCGACCTGGCACCCACCTGTGGGATCCCACACCAGAACTTCGTGGTGGCCGGCGACGACGGTCGCCTGGGGTGGACGATCATCGGCCGAGTCCCGCGGCGGGTCGGCTTCGAGGGCAGGGTTCCGGCTCGCCGCGACGAAGGCGACCGGACCTGGGACGGTTGGCTCGATCCCGAGGAGGTGCCGCGCCACGTCTACGACGGCCGAGGCCGGATCTGGACCGCGAACGGCCGGGTGACCACCGTGGCCGGACAGCGGCGGATCGGGGACGGAGGGTACGCCCTGGGTGCACGCGCCGGTGTGATCCGTGACGCGCTCCGCGCGTTGCCCCGTGCCGACGAACACGCACTGATGGAGGTGCAGAACGAGATCCGTTCGCCCTTCCTGCAACAGTGGTACGAGCACCTGCGGGGCGTGGTGCGGCGCAGCCCGCACGCACGGCACACGTCGATCGAGCGCTGGCTCGGCGACTGGACGGGTGGAGCCGACGCTTCGTCGGTGGCCTACGCGATCACGCGGGCCTACCAGCGGTGGACGACCACCGAGCTGTACCGCGCTCTGCTCGGTCCGGCGCGCGCCGCGGGAGGCGACCGCATCCGGGCGGCGCGCCCCGAGCCCGTGGTGTGGTCGATCCTCCAGTCGCGACCCGACTGGGTCCCCGGAGACCACGGCGACTGGACGTCCTTCGAGCGGGCAATGGTCGACTCCGTCATCGCCGACTGGGGAGATCCCGCCACGTGGTCGGGCCGCTCGTGGGGTGCGTTCAACCGGACGGCGATCGCGCATCCGTTGGCCGACTTCCTGCCCGGCTTCCTCGCGCGCTACCTGCGGTTGCCCTCGCGGCCGGTCGACGGGGACGTCTACACCGCGCGCGTGAACCGACCGACCTTCGGGGCTTCGCAGCGCCTGGTGGTGGCTCCTGGCGCCGAGGAACGCGGACTGTTGCACCTTCCCGGTGGGGCCAGCGCGCACCCGCTGTCGCCCTTCCGCGAGGGAGACTACGAGGCCTGGGTCACCGGGTCCCCGGTGCCCCTCTTGCCGGGGCCGGTCGAACACACTCTCGTCCTCCGACCGCGACGATGATCGAACGACTCCGTACGATGTCCGTGGGGGAGCGATGGTCGTGGGCTGCGCTCGGGGCGATCCTCGTGCTCGCCTTCGCGTGGCGTGCGGCGGGAGCGATGGCGATCGTCTATCCGAGCGTCGACGGTGTGAACTACATGACGATCGCGCGGGCCCTCGTGCGCGACGGATCGCTCATGTTCAGTACCTTCCCTCCGGGATGGCCGCTGATCATCGGCCTGCCGCTGTCCTTGGTCGGTGTCGAGGATCCCATGGCCGTGCTCCGGGTGGCACAGGCGGCCAACGTGATCCTCGGGGTGTGCGCCGTGGCTCTCGCGTACGGGGTCGCGCGCCGACCCCTGGGGCGCGGGGGCGCGTTGCTGCTGGCCGCCTTCGTCGCTCTGCTGCCCGATCTGGTGATCACCGCGACCACCGACCTGTCGGAGCCCAGCTACCTGGCCTTCCTGCTCGCGGCGTGGTGGGCCCTGCGGCGCGGCTGGGACCGGGCCACGGGCCTGCTGTTCGGTTTCGCCTATCTGATCCGGCCGGAGGCCCTGGTGATCCTGGGTGCGGTCGTACTGTGGCGTTCGGTCCGCGATCGCACGGTGCACTGGAAACCACTGGTGGGCGCCGCGGTGTTCGTCGTTCCCTTCGTCCTGTTCGTGCACCACGCGACCGGCGTGTGGGCGTTGTCGAGCAAGGGAGTGTTCCTGGATCAGGCGGTCGAGGATCGCGGGGCGGGCGAACTGGTGATCCGGTGGTTCGCGAACGCGGGCACCTTCCTCGGTGAACTCCCCGCGATCGTGGGTTGGCCGGTCGTGCTCCTCGCCGCGTGGGGCGCGGTGCGTTGGCGCGGTCCGGAACTCCTGGCCCTGGCCCCGGTGTTGCTCGTTCCGCTGTTCTCGTTCCGCATGGACCCGCGGTTCTGGATGCCGCTGCTTCCCTTCGTCGCGTGGCTCGCGGTGGCGGGTGGTCGCGATCTCGAGCGGCGGGTGGGGCGCGGCCGGGCGCGCGCGATGGCGACGGTGGGTCTGATGGCGGTCGCCGTGACGGGGACGGTCGTCGCTGCTCGTCCGGACTTCTACCGGGTCGGTCTGAATCTCGAGGCCTACTCCGGGATGCGCGCGGCGGGAGAGTGGCTGGCCGGGAACTCGGACCCCGAAGCCGTCGTGGTGGGATACAAGCCCTACGTGTCCTTCTGGTCGGGGCGTGCCTTCCACAGGCTGCCCGAACGCGCCGATGTCGAGTCCACCGTCGACCGCATTCGCGAGCTGGGACTCGACTACCTCGTGGTGAATCGCGCGGTGGTCCGAGCCCTCACGCCCCACTTGGCCCCTCTGATCTCCTCGGAGCCGCTGGAACCGGCACTCGCGCGCAAGGTCACCCTGGTGCACGTGAGCAATGTCGACGGGGACCCGCGGCAGACCACGGCGATCTACCGGATGGTGCCGGTCGGCGACCGGTGAGCACGGTTTCGGCAGACGAGAAGGGCCGCCCGCGCGTGGCGGACGGCCCTTCGTTCCGGTCCGGAGTCCCGACGATGCTCAGGGCGTCTCGGGGCTCGTGAGGAAGCGGGTGAAGTCGCCATCGGTCGAGAGGATCAACGAGGTCTTCTGATCGATGGTGTTCTGGAAGGTCTCCATCGTCTTGAGGAACTCGTAGAAGTCTCGTGTCTGCTGGGACCGGTCGTAGGCCCCGGCGAAGATCCGTGCAGCTTCGGCGTCGGCTTCACCGATGATCGTCTGAGCGGTCCGGTAGGCCTCGGACTCGATCTCCTTGAGGTCACGGTCGCGTTCACCGCGGATCCGCTGGGCCTCACCCTGACCCTCACTGCGGAAGCGGTCGGCGATCCGCTGACGCTCGGAGATCATCCGTTCGTACACGCGCTGCCGCACCTCTTCGACGTAGTTGATGCGCTGGAAACGCACGTCGAGGATCTCGATGCCGAGGTCCTCGGTCCGCTCCTGCGACGCCTCCAGGATCATGGCCTGGATCGCCAGGCGGCCCGTCTCGATGTCCTCGAGCACCGTCTGCTCCTCGATCGTGAGGTTGGTCTCGACCGGTTCACGGTTGGTGCTGCGGATCACCTCGACCAGGTCGTGGTTGGCGATGGCGTTGCGGGTCTCGCCGTCGAGGATGTCGTCGAGACGCGACTGCGCTCCGCGTTCGTCGCGCAGACGCTGGAAGAAGAGCAGCGGATCGGTGATGCGCCACCGCGCGTAGGTGTCGACCCAGATGAAGCGCTTGTCGCGGGTCGGCAGCTCGTTGGCGTCGCCGTTCCACTCGAGGAAACGCCGGTCGAAGCGATGGACGCGTTGGATGAAGGGCGTCTTGAACTTCAGCCCGGGCTCGGTGATCGGATCCCCGATCGGTTCGCCGAACTGGGTGACGATCACCTGTTCGGGTTCGTTGACCACGTACAGGGAATTGGCCAGCACGATGAAGACCACGATGGCCGCGACGATGAGTGCGATGCGCATCAGCGACCTCCCTGCGTCTGGCCGGTGCCGGGGCTCTTCAGGTCGAGCAGCGGCAGGATGCCCTGCAGCGACTCGTCGAGCACGATCTTGCTCTCGACGTTCGGCAGGATGTCGTTGAGCGTCTCCAGGTACATGCGCTTGCGCGTGACCTCGGGGGCCAGCGCGTAGGCCTGGTACAGCTCGGTGAAGCGCTCGGCGTCACCCTGCGCGCGGTTGACCCTGTCGAGCTTGTAGCCCTCGGCCTGCTGGATGGTCTGCTGGGCGGTACCGCGAGCTCGCGGAATCACCTGGTTGTACTCGGACTGGGCCTCGTTGATCAGCCGCTCCCTCTGCTGCTGCGCCTCGTTCACCTCGTTGAACGCGCCGCGCACCGGCTCGGGTGGGTTGACGTCCTGCAGCACGACCTGATCGATGCGCAGGCCGAGTTCGTAGGCGTCGCACAGCTCCTGCAACTTCACCTCGACCAGCGACGCGACCTCCTGCCGGCCCACGGTCAAGACCTCGTTCACGGTCCGGTCGCCCACGACCTGCCGCATGATCGCTTCGCTCATGAAGCGCAGCGTGTCCCGGACGTTGCGCACACGGAACAGGAAGTTGTAGGTGTCGACGATGCGGTACTGCACCACCCATTCGACGACCGCGGCGTTCAGGTCGCCGGTGAGCATGCGCGCCTCTTCGGCCCTTCCCTGTGTGCTGAACTGACTTCGGACGCCGGCGCGGACCGTCTGGAAGCCGAACTCCTCCTTGAGCTGGCGTTGCACCGGGATCTTGTAGACCCGCTCGATACCGAGCGGCAGCTTGAATTGAAGGCCTGGGTCCGTGGTACGGACGTACTCGCCGAAGCGCAGCACGACTCCGTTCTCCTCGGGCCCGACCGTGTAGAAAGACGACCAGACGATGGCGATCGCTACGATCACCAGGGCGGCCAGGCCGATCACCCGCATGGGTGGGCGTGGGACGCGTACGTCGCGGAGGTCGTCGAATCCTCCGTCGCTCATTCCGGGATCTCCTTCGGATTCGGTTCGATCAGCGGACACCTGATCCCTGAGAAGGAAACGTAGGCTCAAAGCCCGTTCCCGCCATTGCAACACGACGGCTCGCCCTCGTCACCCACGGTGTTATGTTCGCTGCCATGTCCGACGATCTGCGCATCCGGTCGCTGGCCCGCCGCCTGGCCGAGGCTCTTCCGGGCGACACCGCCAAGGCAGCCCTGGCTCCGCGGCCGGCCCGGGGACGGCTGGGTCGACCACCCGATCCCGGGGCACGCGCGGCCGCCGTGCTGGTCCTGCTGGTCCCCGAGGCGGGGGCTCTGCACCTGCCCCTGCTGCGGCGCCGCTCCATCGCCGGAGACGTCCACGGCGGGCAGATCGCGCTACCCGGCGGGGGCGTCGAGGTGGGAGAGACGGTGGTGGATGCCGCCCTGCGCGAGGCCCACGAGGAACTCGGGATCGAGCCCGACACGGTCGACGTGCTCGGCCGCCTGAGTCCGCAGTGGATCCCGGTCAGCGGATACCGCGTCGAGCCGGTCGTGGGGACGGCCGCCGTCCGGCCCGACCTACGCCCCGACCCGTCGGAGGTCGACGGGGCGTTCTGGACGGACCTCGACACCCTGGTGCGGACGCGTCCGACGGTGCGCGAGCGACGCCGCGTCGAAGGGTTGATGCAGATGCCCGGTTGGGAGCTCCCGCACGGTTTCCTTTGGGGGGCCACCGCCATGATCCTGGCCGAACTGCTGGCGGTGATCCCTCCGCGGCGAGCGGGTCAGTAGGTTCCGCTGGAGTCGACGCCGGCACCCGTGGGCGCCGCGCTCGTGTCGCTGGCTGCGGTGGTGTGCGTCGGGCCGGCCGGCTCCGTCCGTGGCGGGAACGGCTCGCCGCCGCCGGTCGGGTCGACGACACCGGGACTCGATCCCCCCAGCCACGTCGCGACGCGCGTACCCACGACTTCGTTCAACGGGGGAACGACTCCCGCCCGGTGGAGCAGCCCGTAGCCGGCGAAGCCCACGACGAGCAGCGCGAGGATCGCGGGGATCACGAGCGACACCAGCGAACGGGCCGAGGAGCGTGGTCGTCGCAGACGCCGCGGACTCCCGGTCGCGAGATCGGGGTCCTGATCGAGCGACGTGCGGGAGGCGTCGGCGCCGAGCGGGCGGACGGGCCGTGAACTCCGGGCCCGGCGGGCTGCCTCCCGCGCGATCTGTTCCTCGCGGGTGAGTGGATCGGCTCGCAGGGCGTCCTCTTCGCCGCGGGCGACGTCCTGCCACTGCTCGCTGGTGGACCGGATCGGCAGCGCGCCGGAGACCGGCGCCGATGCAGTCTCGGGCGGCTCGGGCCCGAGGATCATGTCGGGTGGAGCTCCGCTCGATCCCGAAGACGGACCGGGGCCCGAGCGTGCCGTCGCCACCCGGGGCGCACCACGGCTGTCGTACTCGACCACGTCCTGCACCACCACGTCGTCGCCCGTGTCGACGTTCGTCGCCCCCGATCGCGATCCCGGCGACGGAGCGTTCGACCGCCGTCCGACACGGCCGGCGTTGTGCGGACGATGCGCCAGCGAGCCACTGCGGTCGGCCAGACCGCTCGACAGCTCCGAGATCAGGTCGCGTGGGCCTGCCTCGACGGTCGGTTCCACGAACTGCAGCTCGTCGCGGATGTGCTGCATCGAGGGCCAGCGCTGCTCCGGGGCCTTCGTCATGCAGGCGCGTACGATCTGCTCGAGAGCCGGGGGAACGTCGCGGCGCAGATCGCGAAGGGCGTCGGGCTGGGTGTTGATGATCGATTGGAGGATGGCGAGGTCGTTCGACGCGGTGAACGGCGGTCGACCGGTGATCATCTCGTAGAGCAGGCTGCCGAACGAGAAGATGTCGCTGGCCGGACCCAGCGTGCGGCCCTGCGCCTGTTCCGGCGACATGTACTGGACCGTGCCGTAGGTGTTCGGGCCCTGCGTGTGCACGACGCGCTCGGGGCGCACGGCCAGACCGAAGTCCATGACCTTGACCTCGCCCCGCCGCGAGATCATCACGTTCGCCGGCTTCAGATCGCGGTGGACGATGCCCTGCTCGTGGGCGGCCTGCATGGCGGCCGCGATGTCGGCCCCCACCCGTGCGATCTGGTGGAGCGTCAGCGGGCCCCGGGCCACGAGCTGCTTGAGCGTGGCGCCGTCGACGTACTCCATGCACAGGGCGAAGATTCCCCCGTCCTCCTCGATCGAGTGGACGACGGCGATGTTCGGGTGCTGGACGCGCGAGACCGAGCGGGCCTCGTCGAGCAGCCGCCCCTGTGCGCTCGGGTCCCGGAGCAGGTCGCGCGGCAGGAACTTGAGGGCGACCTTCCGCTCGAGCGTGGTGTCGAGCGCGAGGTAGACCTCGCCCATCCCGCCCTTGCCGAGCAGCTCGAGGATCCGGAAGTGCTTGAACGTCTGCGGACTCATGGCGCTGGGGCTGGAATCAACAAAAGTGCCAAGAACGGCCTTCGCGGGCGGGATCGGGGCGCTTTCCGGCATTCTGGGCAGAGGGGCCTCCCGGGGGCCCGCAACGGCGGATCCGAGCCGATGGATTTCTGTCCGTACTTTGACCGGGCTGGCCCGTGGGGGTGGGCGACCGGTCGTTTTTGCACGGCAGGCGCCCGAAACGGCCGGGAAAAGGGTTTGACAGCATTCCCGCGGGCGATATTCACTTCGGCCGCCGCCGTGCAGGCGCAGGATTTCCCTACGAACAGAGGAGTGCCATCCATGGCCGATCTGATCATCTCGAAGGCTCGCACCAAGGAAGCGGTGTCGGAGCTCAACGTGTCCGGTGAATTCTACGAGGCCCTCGACGCGAAGGTGCGCGAGCTGATCGCCGCCGCAGAGAAGCGTGCCCAGGGCAACGGCCGCAAGACCCTGCGGGCCTACGACCTCTAGCCCACGTCCACGGATCGTCGGCGCGGCGTCGATCGCCGGGCCGTCACGCCTCGCGAGACCGTCCTCCGTGCGCCGCGACGTCGTACCACGGCCGGAGTCGGACGGATAGCCGGAGATCCACGGCCGGAGACAGGCGTCTCCGGCCGTCTCCGTTCCACTGCGTCGTCAGACCACCGCGCGCTCGACACCCAGGCCGGGTCCGGTCCCCGGCTTCACGCGGCCGCCGTCGACGCGCGCCCCGCGGAAGGGATCGTCGGCCAGCAGCGCTGCACCGTCGAGGTCCACCCAACGGGCCAGGGGGGCAAGGTGGGCGGCGGCGCTGATCCCCACGCTGCTCTCGACGAAGCACCCGAGCAACACGTCGAGACCGACGCTACGGGCGGCGTGGATCCAGCGGACGGCTTCGCGGATTCCACCCAGGCGCGTGAGCTTCACGTTGACCCCGTCGTAGGCGCGGGCCAGGTCGTCGAGGGCGACACCCGTGAGGACGTCTTCGTCGGCGACCAGGGGAATCGGGCTCATGGCACGGAGCGCGGCGGTGGCGTCGAAGTCACCGGCCGGAAAGGGCTGTTCGATCAGCTCGCAGCCGCGCTCGGCGAGCCAGGCGGCACGCGCGGGGGCTTCGGCCTCGGACCACGACTCGTTGGCGTCGACGCGGAAGGGGCGGTCGGTCACCGCCCGCAGTCGGTCGACCGTCGCCTCGTCGTCCGCACCACCGCCGAGCTTGACCTTCAGGACCGGCCAGTCGCCCGCCTCGCGCACGCGGGCTTCGACGGCGTCGGGATCGTCGATCGAGATCGTCCACGAGCTCGGTGCGACGTCCGTGGCTTCGATCGACAGCATGGTGCCGAGTGTGCGACCGAGCGTGCGCCCGGCCCAGTCCCAGAGGGCCATCTCCAGGGCGCACCGGCCCGCGGTCTGGCCGGGATTCGCACGGTCGAAGGCCTGCAGCCATGTGTTCTGGTCGAAGGGGGCGGCGGTGGGCAACGCGAAGGAGCGCAGGGCGGTGAGTGCGGATTCCTGGCTCTGTCCGTAGCGCGGGATCGGTGCACCCTCACCCCGACCGACGACCCCTCCGTTCTCGATCTCGACCAGGACGTTCCGGGCGACGGTCTTCGTGTCACGGCTCGTGCGGAAGGCACGGGCCAGCGGCAGGTCGAGAGCGTGGGCACGCAGTTCGGTGGTCATGGCGACCTCGCGGGCGGGAGTGTCGGGGACCCTTGCCCCGGCGACGGGCGGCGGGTAGGCTGCACACCGGCGATCCGGGAGCCTACAACAGTGCGCCGGCCGCGCCAGTGCCACCTGGCTCGGATCGTCCGTTTCCGGTCCTCCCGGAAGGGCGGGCATCGTGTCCGCACCCACCGTTCGCGCGAACCTCGCGCGGGTCCTCTCGGGCACACTCCACGGCATCGAAGGCCGGCGCGTCCGCGTCGAGGTCGACGTCGCCTCGTCGTTGCCCGGATTCTCGCTCGTCGGCCTTCCCAGCGCCGCACTCCGCGAGAGTCGCGAGCGTGTCGGCGCCGCGTTGCGCAACGCGGGCTTCCGTTGGCCCGAGGGGCGGATCACCGTCAGCCTGGCTCCGGCCGATCTCCGCAAGGACGGCGCGGCCATGGACCTGGCCATCGCCGTCGCCCTGCTGCTCGCCTCGGGGCAGATCCCGCGGCCGCGCGGTGACGTGCTGCGCCGCACGCTCTTCGTGGGGGAGCTGGCCCTCGACGGGGCGTTGCGCCCGGCCCGTGGAACCCTTGCCCTGGCCCTGGACGCCGCGAGCCTCGGTGTCGACCGCATGGTCGTGCCGGCGTGCGAGGCCCACGAACTGCGCGACGTGGACGACGTGACGCTGCTTCCGGTGGGGCACCTGCGAGACCTCGGCCGGGGGCTCGCGTCGGCGGCCGGATGCGTCGCCGGTGCGCGTGGTCCGGACGATCCTCCCCAGCCGCCGGATCCCCGACGGGTGGCGCGCGCGCTGCTCGAGGTCCGCGGTCAGGCGCGGGCCAGACGTGCGCTGCTCATCGCCGCGGCCGGCGGACACGGGCTGGTCCTGCAGGGGCCCCCCGGATGTGGCAAGACCATGCTCGCGCGCCGTCTGGCGTCGCTCCTGCCGGACCTCGATCGCGATACGGCGCGCATCTGCCGTCGCGTGCGCAGCAGCTGCGGACTTCCCGCCGATGCCGACCGGCGCCCGCCCCTGCGCGCTCCGCACCACACCGTCAGCGCCGTGGGTCTGATCGGTGGGGGGCGACCCGTCCGGGCCGGTGAGATCACGCTGGCCCACGGCGGCGTCCTGCTCCTCGACGAGATCGTCGAGTTCGGATCCGAGCGGCTGGAACGTCTGCGCGAGCCCATGACCGACGGCCGGATCGAGCTGGTGCGCGCGGGCGAACGTGTCGGTCTGCCCGCGCGGTTCCAGCTCGTGGCCACGGCCAATCCGTGCCCGTGCGGGTGGGCGGGCAGTCACCTCGAGCGCTGTCGTTGCCCCGTGCACGTGGTGGAACGCTACCGGCGACGGCTGTCGGGTCCTCTGCGCGACCGCATCGATCTGTGGATCGAGATGGACCGGGAACCCGCGGACGCGCTCTTCGACGAAGAGCCCCTGGATAGTTGGGTGGACCGCGTGGAGCGGGTGCGGTCGGTGCGACGCACGAGCGATCGGGAGCGTGCGCGGTCCGAGGGGGATCCGTCACCCGAGGACATCCGGGCCGACGACGAGGCGCGATCCTTCGCAGCCGCGGTGGCCGATCACCGCGGCCTGAGCGTGCGGGCGCTGGTCCACGCCATGCGGGTGGCGCGGACGATCGCCCGGCTCGACGGCGTGGACTGCGTGCGTCGACGGGATCTCGCCGAGGCCTTCACGTATCGACCCGCGCCGTGAAGACGACGCGGGTCGGATCGGAGCACGGTGGTGTGGAGTCGATGCCCGTCTAGAAGGCCGCGACGAACCCCAGCGTGAACGACAGGGTGGTGAGCGTGGTGTCGTCGTACTCGACGTTCGGATCGAGACGGTCGTTCACGCCGCCTTCGGTGACCGTTTCGTCGAGTTGTCCGAGCTCGACGTCGATCAGACCCCCGCCGTTGGGCTCGACGACGGTCACGAACTTGTCGCTCGCGTCGAAGCTCATGGTCGAATGGGAGTTCCGGACTTCGAGGCGGAAGGAGTAGAGGTCGTCGCCCACGACGCGCAGGCCGATGCCGTAGCCGAACTGGACCGAAGACCCCATACCGTCCACGTAGACGCTGTCGAGTTCCATCCACTGCTGGCCGATGCTGCCGATCACGTAGGGCTGCACCCGTCCCTCGCCCCGTGGATACCACAGTGCGTCGAGCGCGGCCGTCATCGAGAAGTAGGAGCCCTTCTCCCTCTCCTCCTCGGTGAACTCGTTGTCACTGAGGGGATCGGTGAGCTTGATGGGATCGCTGGTGAGTTCCTGCTCGAAGTCACCGACGGCGAACCCACCGCCGATCTCGAGAGCGAAGTGGCGGCCGATTGTGCGTCCGATCCGGATCAGCGGATGGAAGCTCGCCTCACCGGCAAGCTTCATGTCGGCGACGATGAAGTCCTCGCTCTCCTCGACGTCGACGATGATCTGATCGGACTCGAGGAGATCCTGGGCGAGGTCGGCCTGTCCGAACGACGCCGAGACCTCCCACGTGTTCGGCTCGATCCCCGGTTCGAACACCTCCTCGAGGACGACGCCCTCGTCGAGGTCGTCGAGATCGTCGAGGTCCTGGGCGCCGGCCGGAGCGGTCGCGAAGAGAGCGGCGGCGCAGAACGCGACGAACGCGAACGGCGTCGAGGAGCGTTGGGGCCGCCGATCCTTCCGGGGGCGCGGGTCTCTGGACATGGTTCGAACTCCTGGCAACGGCATCGGGTCGGCGAGCGACGTGGGGACGACGAACCGTTATATGTACGATCACCGGCAAGTCGCTGTCAACGCAGCCCTTTTCCCCCGATCTTGCCCCGCGCGGCCGCGGCGCCGTAGCTTCCCCACACCTCCCGGATCCCGAGGACCGAGCCGTGCGCCTTCCTTCCCACAGCCGGTGTGTCCGTAGCCGGGCCGATCGCCGTCGATGGCCCGTCGGACGCACGGTCTCGACCGCCCTCGTCCTGCTCTGCGCGGTTGCTGCGCCGGTTGCTGCCCAGCTCTATCCGCGTCCGTCCACGCTGAACTCCCCCGGCGGGCCGACGGCGGTCGTCGTGCTCGACGTCGACGAGGACGGGGTGTTCGACATGGTCGCCAACGGGCCGACGACGGGCACGCTGACGGTGCTCCGGGCCTCGGCACCGGGGGTGTTCTCCGGGCGGACCAACATCCCGACCCCGGGCCGCCGGCCGGCCGACGTCGCTGCGGGCGACCTCGATCGGGACGGGCTCACCGACGTCGTCTGGGTCGACGGTGCACGCGGCGACCTCGTGGTCCTGCGCCAGACACCGGGGACGGACGACCTGTTGTTCACCGAGACCGTCCTGCCGGGCATCGAGGAGGGGGCGGCGGTCGAGGTCGTCGACCGCGACGGGGATGGTTGGCTCGACGTGGTGGTGGCACTGCGCGGAGGCGACGCCCTGGTCTGGTACCGCAACGAAGGGGGAGTGCTCGTCGCCGACGAGACCCTTCCCGCGGGAGACGGCCCCACCTCGCTGGTCGTCCTCGAGGATCCCGCGCGACCGGTCCGGTTGGCCCTGGTGCAGACCGGATTCCTCTCGCGGGACGTGGTGTTGTTCGAGGCCGCAGGAGGAGCCGAGGTCGGCCGCTGGCGCTCGGAGGACCCGCGGTCGGTGGTCGCCGGCGATCTCCAGGACGACGGGGTCGACGACCTGGTGTTCGTCGACGGGATCGGCGAGCTGCGCGTGATCGATCCCTCGGGGGAGGCGGCCACGGAGCGGGCGCGTGTGCCGGTGGAGCCCGGGACCCGATGGGGGCTGCCTCTGCCTCCGGCGATCGATCGCGAGCGCCTGGCGGTGGCCGAGGCCGCGCGCGGCCGGCTGACACTCTTCGAGGACACGGGGACGGGCTTCGCCGCCGATCGTTTCTGGTACCTGTCGGTCGACGCAGCCGATCCGCTGCGCTTCGACGTCGACGCGGACGGGATCGCCGAGCTGCTGGTTCCCCTGCCGACCGAGCAGGCGGTGCAGGTGATCGAGCCCCTCGGCGACGGCTTCCTCATGCCCCGTGCCCTGCCCACGGGGAACGCTCCCAAACGTCTGCTCGTGGGGCCGGAGGAGCCCGGCGGGCGGAGACTCGTCGCCCTGGCCCCGACGGCCCGCGAAGCGTGGGTGTACCGCGTCGTCGACGGAGAACTGCAGCCCCTGCAGATCCTGCCGCTGACGGGCGCGGCCGACGAGATCGTGCTCCACGACGCCGACGGCGTCGACGGCGCCGATCTGTTCCTGCTCGACGCCGACGAAGGGGTGTTCCGGGCACTGTCCGGGCCGGACGGTCGGTTCGGAACGCTGGAATCCCTGATTCCCCTCGCTGGCGGTCTGGACCTGGCCGTGGGCAACGTGCAGGACGATTCGGGCTTCGAGATCGTGGTGGCCGACCGCCAGCTACGCGGTCTGCGCATCTACCAGGAGACCGGCCCCGGCGTCTGGACCGAGATCGATGCCCGTGGTCTTCCGCAGACCCCGGTGGTGCTCCGCGCGCGGGACCTGGACGGCAACGGATACACCGATCTCGTGGCGCTGGGCCAGACCGACCGCGTGATCCTGCTGTTCGGCGAGGAGGCCGGTATCGACGCCACCGTGTCGTATCCGGTCGGCAACGAGCCGCGCGACGTGGGCTTCGGCGAGTTCAACGGCGACGGCTTCGACGACCTGGTGATCGCCAGCGCCCAGTCGTCGACCTTCGACATCTTCTCGAGCCTGGCCGGCGGATTCTACTCGTCGACCGATGCCGCGAACGCGGCGCCCTTCGGAGCACAGAACGTGGCGGTGGACGACGTCAACGGGGACGGCTTCGACGACATCGTGTTGTCGTCGCCGAACGCATCGCGCGTGTCGATCCACTTCGGCCTGGGTGTCACCGGCGAGGTGATCGAGAGCTCGCAGGCGGTCCGGCTGAGTGAGACACCGGGCGATCTGAAGCTCGTGCGCATCGACGGCGACGTGGTCCCCGAGTTGGTCACCGTGGACCGGGCCGCCGACATGCTCGTGTTCCTCCGCAGCGATCCCTTCGAAGGGCTGCCGGCCGTCACCGGAACGCTGCGCTCCACGCTCGCCGGAACCGAGGCCCGGCTCGAAGTCCTGGCCGATGCCCGGCTGGCCGACGAGTTCGGTGTCACCCGGGCGGTGGACTCGACGCCGGTTGCCGTGCGACGGGTCGCGGCCGGGCGATGGGTCGGATCCGATCCTTCGCCGCCGACGGTCGATGCCGAGTACGTGCTGCGCGACGCCTTCGGCAACGAACTCGATCGCGCGGTGACGGTCGACGAAGGCAGTGCGACCTCGGTCGACGGCCCGGGCGAGGCGATCGTGCTCCCGCCGCGCGTACGGGGCCGTCGGGTCACCTTTCGTTTCCGGACGGGTGGGAACCACGTTCCCGGTCTGCACGTTTACGACCTGCGCGGCCGGTCGGTCCGATCGGTCGAGGTGCGCGCCGCCGGGGGTGGCTGGTTCGAGTCGACCTGGGACGGCCGCGATGCCCGCGGGCAGCGTCTGGCCCGCGGCAGGTACGTGGTGCGGATCCGCGGACCCGAGCGTACGATGGCCACGTCCGTCCTCCTCCGCTGACACCACAGCGACGCTTCGCGGGAGCCCGCATGGCCGGAATCGACCAGTTGCCGGGCGAGCGCAGTTCACGACGATGGCTGTACGCTCTGCTCCTCACGCTCGTCTGGCACCTGCTGGTCGGTGTGGGCATGCACCTGCTCGACCCCTTCGCGGCCGAGGCCGAGCCCTCGCCGCGCCCACCGGTGGAGCTGGTCTTCGCGCCGACCGCGCCCCCCGTGGCCGAGCCCGAGCGCGAGCCCTCCGACGAACCCGACTTCTTCACCGAGCTGCCGGAGGATCGCGCCGACCTGCCGCCCGACGAGGCCGACGTGCTGAGCAACGTCGACAGCCGGGCGCGCGACGGTGCGGAGGGCGAAGAGGCCACCGACATGCCGCGCATGGAGGGCGAGGGCGACGCCCCGCAGGTCGGTCTGCAACCGTCGCCCGAACCGAGCCCGGTCGGAGGGGGCCGTCCCGACGCCCCTGAGGAGGAACAGGCCGAACAGCCGGAGCCCATCCAGGACCCGAGCGCCGAGGAACCCAGCCCCAGCGAGAGCGAGATCGAACGTCTGGGCCAGCGCGCCGAGGTGGGCGAGCGCATCCGCGAGGGCGAGACGGGGAGCTCGACGGAGCGCGAAGAGGGCTCGCTGCGCAGTGCCCGCGGCGATCCGAGGCAGTCCCTGCAACCGGGGCGGGTGGAGGTCTCGCCCGAGCCGCGGTTCCGGGTGGGACCGGGTCGCGAGGACCTCTACCAGGAGGAGATGGACAACCCGCAGGGCAACGTTCCGCTCTTCGGCGACGTCAGTCTGAACACCGTGGCCTGGAACTGGGCGCCGTGGCTTCAGCGCTTCAGCCGCGAGTTCCACCGCAACTGGGTGCCTCCCTACGCCTACTGGCTCGGCCTGATCGAGGGCGGCCAGCTGGTGGAGGTGGAGATCGCCCCCGACGGCCGTCTGCTGAAGCTCGAGGTGCTCGAGGAGAACGGTCACGAGTCGTTGCGCGAGGCCACGGTCGGGAACTTCCGCGGCATCGCGCCCTACCATCCCCTGCCCGACGACTTCCCCGAGCCCACGCTGCGCCTGACGGTGCGGGTGACCTACCGCGGACGCGACTGAGACGAGTCGGTGGCAGCGGTTCGGGGCCCGCCCCCTGATCTTGTCACGACCCCGCGCCTGGCCTAGCCTGGCGATTCGTGCGCGGGGCCGGATCCGAGCGCCCTGCCCGGCGGAATCACGCGCCCGACGCGCTGGAGGAACTGCATGCTGGATTTCCTGCTCCGCGGCGGGCCGGTGATGATCCCCCTGGCCCTGTGCAGCATTCTGGCCAGCGTGATCACCTTCGAGCGGATCCTGGCGCTGCGGCGCAGCAAGGTCGTCCCGCGCGAGATCCTGCACGTCGCCGAGGCCGCCGACCCGAAGAAGGACCTGAGCGTGGCGATCTCGGTCTGCGAACGCAATCCGGGCGTGTTCAGCGACATCCTGCGGGCCGGTCTGGAAGCGCAGGGGCTGCCCTGGGAGACCGTGCGCGACGTGATCCTCGACGCCGGCCGTCAGGAGACCCCCAAGCTCGAGCGCAATCTGGTGTGGCTGGAGACCATCGCCGGGGTCGCGCCGCTGCTGGGCCTGCTGGGCACGGTGCTGGGCATGATCAAGACCTTCGCATCGATCTCCGTGGCCGGCCTGGGCGATCCCCAGGTGCTGAGCGAGGGCATCAGCGAGGCCATGATCACAACGGCCGTGGGGCTGGGCATCGGCATTCCGACGCTGGTCGCCTACAACCTCCTGGCCGCGCGCAGCGAGGCCTTCGTCATCGAGATCGAGCGTCACGCCAGCCGGTTGCTGGCGCGGTGGAGGAGCCGCAGGGCCGAGGCCGGGGCCGAGGTCGAGGCATGAGCGAGCTGGCCTTCCGTCCCGTGAAACGGCGCCGGCGGGTCACCCTGAACCTGACCTCGCTGATCGATGTCCTCTTCCTGCTCTTGATCTTCTTCATGCTGACCTCGACCTTCCGGCAGGCTGGCGAACTGCAGCTGGAGCTGCCCGACTCGTCCACGAGTGAGCCGTCGACCGATGCCGAGCAGATGCGGCCCACCGAGATCGCCCTGCGCGCCGACGGGCAGGTACTGATCGACGGGTCGGTGGTGGAGGAAGAGGAACTGGTGGCCGAACTGAGACGCCGCAAGGAGTCCGATCCCGACGCGCGCGTGATCCTGAACGCCGAGGCGGCCGCGCGGCACGCCGACGTGGTCAACCTGATCGATGTCGTGCGTTCGCTCGGCTTCGCGGGATTGAGCCTCGGCACCGAGATGCGACCCGGGGCGTCGGCCCCGCAGGAGGCGAATCGTTGAGACTGCGCACCTTCACCGCTCGTTGTGTGGCGGCCGCCGGCCTGTTGGCGCTGGCCGCCTGCGAGAGCGACGACTTCGCCGACACCGGATCGGGCATGCCGCTCGACGTGAGCCAGGACTCCGTCCTGGTCGAGGCACCGGCCGTCCGCTTCGAACGGATCGAGACGGTCGAGCCCGAGACCTCGAGGCCCTACGTCGACCGGCAGACGCTGTTCCTGGGCAACCGCGAACGCGGCGGCTTCCGCGCCACGCCGGTGATCCGCTTCAACTTCGACGAAGAGGTCCTGCGTGATCGCCTGCGAGAGCGCCTCGAGCCCGAGACCAGTTTCGACTACGCCGTCGACTACAGCGACACCGTCCAGTTCGACGCGGACTTCGTGGCGAACCCGCGGATCCAGCTCGCGCTGTTCGAGCGTGAAGTGCCCGACGAGGGCGACGTACCCAAGCCCCCGCGATCGATCCGCGTGACGTCGACCGCGGCGGCGATCCAGACCGAGGACGCGACGGTGGAGTCGATCGACGAACTGCTCGGCGACGAGATCACCGAGTTCGAACAGACGCAGTCCGACCGCAACTACGAGATCCCTCTGCCCGAAGCCACCGTCCGGGACTGGATCGCCGCCTCCGGCCACGACGGCGTGGCGCTGTTCGATCTCGCCCCCGGAGACGAGACCTTCGAATTCCCCAACGAGTCGAACATCATCGCCTTCGCCGGGCGCGGATTCGGACGCGCCGGCAGCGAGCTGGTGCAGACCGAGATCGACGAGTCGATCGAGCCGGAAATCCTGCTCGACCTGGCCGCGGTCGACGAGAGCGGCAGCCCACTGAGCGACATCGTGATCGGCGCACCGGCGCTGATCGACTTCACCGTGATCGAGCGCGACTCGCCTCCGGGCGGGGGCGGACTGTTGAGTTCACACGATCCGGTGCGCACGTGGATCGAGCTCGATCTGGACGACGGGGTGGTTCCGCGCAACGCGACCATCAACCGGGCGGTTCTCACCCTGCGCGCCGATCCGGAGGGCACGCTGGGCACGCCCAACCGCGGCGGCCAGCCCCAGAACCTGACCGTGCTCTGCTACGAGAGCCGGTTGTCCGACGCCACGCGTGAGAACCCGGGTCGCAGTATCGTCGGCGAGGGCATCGAGTCGCTGATCTTCGTGGACGGCGCGGCGCTGTCGATCCTCGATGTCCCGATCCTCGAACTCGACATCACGGCCTACGTGCAACGGGTGGTGAACGGGGTCGTCGATCCCGACCGGACGGGCCTGCTGATCCTCTTCGACAGCGAGGAATTCGACTTCGACACCGTGAACTTCCACGGTCCCGACTCGCCCTTCCCCGACCAGCGGCCGACGGTGCGCGTGACCTTCACCCCGCCGGCCGACTCGTGGCGCTAGGAGGGCGACGATGACGAAGCGAACGATCTGTGCGACGACCCTTCTGCTGCTCACGCTGCTGCCGTCCGGCGTGCGCGCCGACTCGTTGTTCGGTATGAGCTACTTCGGCCAGCCGACCACACTGCGCGACGCCCGGATCGAGGGCCGCGGTGGCATGGGTCTGGCCTACCGCGACTCGGTGAACGCCAGCGTCATGCAGGCCACGCAGCTGGTCGACCTGACCCAGGTGACGATCGGTGTGAGCAACGTCTTCTCGCGACGGACGAGCGAGGACGTCGGCGGTGCGCTCGACCGCAACGGGCTGAGCACGCCGACGGTGCGGCTGGGCCTGCCGGTCTTCGACAACGGTGGTGTCGGCCTGGGATTCGGCGCCCGACGTGCGACCCAGTGGACCATCGTGCGCGACTTCGCACCGGACCCGACGCTCACCGAGACCCTCGATCGATCGGGAACCCTTTTCGACGTGCCGATCCAGGCGGCGTGGCGCTTCGCCGACCGGGTCACCGTGGGAGCCGGACTGCACCTGCTGCGTGGCAACGTGCGCATGGAGTACGAACTGGACCTGCCGGCGAGCGGCGCGACAGATCCGACCGACGAGCGCGAGGACATCTACCAGGGCACGGCCACCGAGTTCTCGCTGGCGGTCCACGACGTGGGCCCCGTGTCGGTGGCCGGCTACTGGATCAGTGACTTCGACGCCGACGTCGAGGAGCGGCAGCGCGGAGTGGCGCTGAGCGATCGCTCCGACGGCGAACGCACCGACGAGATGCCCGCTCGCTACGGAGCCGGGATCCGGGTCGACCTGCCCGGCGACTGGTCGGCCGGTGTGGACTACACGGCCGAGGACTGGTCGTCGTACACCGGACGGTCCTTCCGCTTCGGCGAGGACGGCGCATTCGACCCCGACGCCCCGGCCCAGGACCTGAACGACGAGATCGAGTGGCGTTTCGGCCTCGAGCGCGAGGCGCGCCGGCGCGGCTTCGGCGCCACGTTGCCCGTGCGCGCGGGTGCGTACTGGCGGCAGTGGCACTATCAACTGAACGGTTCCGACGTCACCGAGTGGGGCGTGACCCTCGGCAGCGGGGTTTACCTGCGCGGCGGCAGCGCGCGCGCGGACCTCTCGATCGGTTACAGTCGTATCGGTGATCTGGACGAGAACGGCGCGAGCGAGGACGTCTTCCGCATCGTGCTCAGCATCGCGGGCGGGGAGCGCTGGTACTGATCGCGCCCCGACCGCACCGAACGGTTCCCCGGGAGGAACGACCATGACGCAGCGTTGGATGATCCTGGCCCTGGGCCTGGTGTTGATCGTGCCGGCGGCGCCGGCGGTGGCCGTCGACACCGACCTGCCGCCCGCGTTGGAGCAGGAGCTCGATTCGCTGCCCGACGCGCAGTTGCGCATGGAGCGCATGGCCCAGTTGGTGGAGCAGTCGCCGAACGACGTGCGCTACGTCTTCCACCACGCCAACTACGCCTTCGACGCGAGCAAGCTGCAGGAGGCCATGGCCAGCTACCAGCGGGCGATCGAACTCGAGCCCGAGCTGGTCGGTGCCCACGTGAACCTGGGCAGCGTGTACGACGAACTGGGTCGTCTGGACGACGCCCTGCACAGCTACAACCGGGCGCTCGAGCTCGATCCCGACGAGGACCGCACGCTCTGCAACATGGGCAACGTGTTCTTCAAGAAGCGCCAGTACGAGCAGGCGATCGAGTACTTCGACAGGGCACTCGAGGTGAATCCGCAGTCGCAGTTGGCCCACTACAACATGGCCATCCTCTTCGCCGACTCGCAGATCTATCGCGAGGCGATCGTGGAGTTCCAGAAGGCCGTGGACATCGATCCGAACAGCGACCTCGGCCGCCGCAGCGCCGAGAACATCGGCGTGATCGAACAGCTGATGGCGGCGGAGACCCCCGAGGTGGGCGAGGGACGCTAGGGCCGACCGGAGGAACCGCATGACCGACGGGCCGCACCGCAGCCCCTTCCGCGCCGCCCCGGGTCCCGCCCGGGGCGAACGTGTCGTGGTGGGGTTGTCGGGCGGCGTCGACAGCGCCGTGGCCACGCTGTTGCTGGCCGAGGCGGGTTGCGAGGTCGTGGCGGTGACCACGCGGAACTTCTGCACCACCGGCGGGCGCTTCGCTCCGCTCGGGGCGAACGAGGCCGTCGCCGCGAGCTGTTGTAGCCAGGAGGCCGTCGACGCCTCGGCCGAACTCAGCGCCGACCTGGACATCCAGCACGTGGTGCTCGACGTGGCCGACGACTTCGAGCGTGGCGTCGTCGACGACTACGTGGCCGAGTACCGCGCCGGCCACACGCCCAGCCCGTGCGTGCGCTGCAACACCCAGATCCGCTTTCCGAAGCTGCTGGAGTTCGCCGATCGCATCGGCGCCTCGCGGGTGGTGACCGGCCACTACGCGCGCATCGTCGAACACGACGGCGCCCGTTACGTGGCCCGCGGCGTCGATCGCGCCAAGGACCAGTCGTACTTCCTGTTCCGGCTCCCGTCCGAACGCCTGGAACGCACGCTCATGCCCCTGGGCGATCGCGCCAAGGACGAGGTCCGCGACCTCGCACGGCGCCACGGTCTGCCCGTGGCCGACGCGCCCGAGAGCCAGGAGCTGTGCTTCGCGCCCGATGGCGACCGGTCGTACCTGCTGGGCGAAGGCGCCCGCCCCGGCGAGATCGTCGACGTCGAGGGCAACGTGCTGGGCGAGCACCCCGGCGTGGAGTTCTTCACCGTGGGCCAGCGCAAGGGCCTGGGCCTGGGCGGCGGTCCCGTGCGTTTCGTCGTCGATCTGGACGGGGAGCGCAACCGCGTGGTCGTGGGCGGCGAGCAACACCTCCTCGGGGATCGCCTGGTGTTGGACCAGGCGGTGTGGCGCGACCCTGTGGATTCTGCAGAGGGCCTCGTGGCCCGAACGCGCTATCGTCATCCCGGCGTCGAGGTCGCCGCGCTGGAGCGCGACGCCGATGGCCGGCCGGTCGGCGTGCACCTGGCCACACCCGACCGCGCGCCCGCGGTGGGGCAGGCCGTGGTCTTCTACCGCGACGACGTGGTCGTCGGCGGCGCCCGGATCGCGGCCGCGCCGCGAGGTCCCCAATGGAGGTCCCCGTCATGAGCGAAGAGAAGCCGACGTCGTCGGAGGGTCCGAAGCGGTCACGCCGGATCCGTCGGGTGTTGCTCGGACTCGGCGCGGTGGCGGCACTCGTCGTCGTCCTCGCCGTGGTCGCCGTGCTGCTGGTGCCCGCCGAGAAGATCCAGCAGATCGCCTTCGACCAGCTCGAGGCCAACACCGGACTGCAGGGCAGCGCCACCGACGCCTCGGTGAGCATCTTCCCGCTCGGTGCGCGTCTCGAGGGTCTGCGCATCGAGGATCCCTCGGGTGCGTCGGAGGTGTGGACCGACCTGCAGATCGATCTGGAGAGCGCGCTGGTGAGCGCGAGTCTGTGGTCGATCCTGCGTGGTTCGCCGGAGATCCAGGAAGTGCGCCTGGTGCGCCCGCGCGTGGAGATCGCACTCGCCGAGCCGGCGCCGGCCGATGGTGGGGGTGGAACTGCCTCGTCGCAGGCCGCGCCCGAGATGGCCGCCGCGCTCGGACTGCTGTCGATCGAGGACGGCGAGATCGTCGTCCACCAGCCCACCGGCGAGACACTCACGCTGAGCGGGCTCGACAACCGTGCGTCGCTGCGCGTGGGCGAGGGCGAGGCCAGCGGCGACGTCGAGGGAAGCCTGCGCTCGTTCACCATGGAGGGCGGCGAGCTGCCGCAGCGTGTGGAGTTGCCACGGCTCGAGTGGGAGCTCGGCCTGAGCGCCGCCGTCGACGGCGCGCGCGGAGACGTCGAGGTCCGACGCGTGGAGTCGAGCGGTGTGCGCGCCAACGGCGACGCCGCCTGGACCCTCGCCGCCGACGGAACGCCCGAACTCGACGTGCAGCTGACCACCGCCGCCGACCTGGCGAAGCTGTGGACCGACATCGGCCGCGACTACGTCGACCCGGCCACGCTGCCCGAGGGCTTCAGCCTGGACGACTTCGAGCTGCTGGCCGGTGCCGTGAACGCCGACGTGCGCTACGCCGGCCGCGTGCCCGAGGCCGATCCCGACGATCCGACCGCGGCGCTCGGTCCGCTCGAGGTCGACGGCACGCTCGAGGGTTTCCGCGTGCGGTTGATCGACCGCACCGATCTGATCGAAGTCGATTCCGACTTCACCGTGTCCGGCGGCCGCGCGTCGTTCTCGTCGTTGGAGCTGACCGGAGCTCTGGGCACCGTGAACGGCAGTGGCGGCGTGCCGCTCGCCTTCGATGCTCCGCTGACCGCGAACGTCGAGGCCGATCTCGACGTGGCCGCGGTCCGTGGTCTGGGCGTGCAGTGGTGGCCGCGTTTGAGTGCGCTGGCCGCGACCGAGGACGGCGCCGAGCCCGCCGGACCTGCGGAGTGGCCCACCGTCGTCGGCCGCGTGCAGGCCTCGGCCGAGCTGCGCGTGCCCGCCGACGGCAGCTTCGATCCCACGACCGGTGCCGCCGACGCCGTCACGTGGACCGTGCGCTCCGAACAGATGCAGATCGGCCTGGTCGACTTCACCGAGCCGGTGTTCGCCCGCGGCCTCGTGGCGCGCGGCGACCTGCGCAACGCACGGCTCGAGGAGGGCCGCGTGGAGGGACCCGGCCTGAACGCCACGGCCACCCTGCAGGCCAGCGGCTGGCCCGAACGGATCGTGGTGCGCGGTGACGTGCGCGCCTCCGAGTTGGACCTCGACGCTCTGCAGGCGGCCATGGTCACCGCCGAGAGCGCGTCGCTCGACGGGCGTTGGCTCGACGACGTGTTCGGTGTGCGCGTGGCCCACGCCGCTACCGGTGAGACCACCGAGATCCCCGCGCCCCCCGCCGAGCTCGACGCCCGCATCGACCTGTCGGCCGAGACCGTGAAGACCAGCGGCTACACCCTGCGCGACCTCGGCGCCCGCGCGACCGTGGTCGAGCAGCAGCTCGACGTGAGCGACATCCGCGGCCAGCTCGGCGACGGCAGCCTGAGCGGTTCGGCCAACGTCGACTGGACCGCCGAGACCCCGCAGTGGCAGACCGACCTGCAGGCTTCGAAGGTGTCGGCCACGACGCTGCTCGAGCCCTTCGCCGGACCTCTGGCCCAGGCCCTGAACACCGACTTCAGCGGCGAGATCGACCTCGACGGCCCCCTGTCGACCCAGCCCGAGCAGGTGATCGCCGCCCTGACCGGCCTGGCCGATCTCCGCGCCGAGTCCGGCAGCCTCGCCGCCGAGGACCTGCTCGGCCCCAAGGTGAGCCGCTTCCTCGGCGAGCACGCCGAGCAGTGGAAGCAGCTGACCTTCGACGCCCTCGACGCCGACCTCGAGGTGCGCGAGGGCAAGGTCTTCTTCCAGAAGCTGCTGATCCGCGGCCGCACCGAGGTCGACGCCGGCGGCTGGGTCGGTCTCGACGGCACCACCAACGTCCGCCTCGACGTCCGCCTGCCCGCCGGCATGACCCCGCAGCTCGGCGCCCTGCAGCCCGTGGCCGATCTCCTGCAGGACGAGCAGCAGCGCATCGCCTTCGGCGTGAACGTCACCGGCCCCGGCCGCAGCCCGAACGTCGAGATCGACCTCGCCGAGCTCCAGCAACGCGCCACCGACCGCGGCCGCGACGCCCTCCGCGACGAGGCCCAGGGCGCCCTCGACGACCTCATCGACCGCAACCGCGGCGGCGTCGAGGACGCGCTGGGGGATCTGCTCGGCGGTGGCAGCGGCGGCAGTGGCAGCGGCAGTGGCAGCGGCAGCGGCAGCGGCGGCCAGGCCGAGCCCGACTCCAACGCCGGCGGCCAGGAGTCGTCCCTCGAGGACAAGGTGAAGGAGGGCCTCGGCGGCCTGCTCGAAGGACTCGGTGGAAAGAAGAAGGACGAGAAGAAGGGCGGAGGAGGCGGCGGCGGCGACGTCGACGACGACGACGAGTGAGCCCCGCGCTTCCGGTGCGGAAGTCGGGATCCAGGAATTCTTCCTGGGCCACTTCCGCCGCGGAAGCGGCCGGCCCGGTGACAGCTGTGGAAGTTCCGCGCTGGAACGCGTGGAAGCGCGCCCCGACTTCCGCCGCGGAAGCGACCACCCGGGTGACGCCTGTGGAAGTTCCGCCCCGGAACCCAGGCCGCCCACCGGCACTTCCGCTCCGGAAGCCGCCGCGCGCGAGCTGCCTGCCGAAAGCCCCAACCGACCCCGTTCCAGGGGCTTCCGGGGCCTTCTTGACACTCTTTGACCCCGTTGCTACGTTCCCTGCCTTGTCCCGGAGAGGTGACCGAGTGGCTTAAGGTGCTCGCCTGCTAAGCGAGTGTGTCGTTTATAGCGGCACCGAGGGTTCGAATCCCTCCCTCTCCGCCAGTTCTTTCCAGCCGACCGCCGCCGCGGTGGGCCTGGCGCGTCAGGAACAGGTGGCCGAAACCATTCACCGCGACTAATGTTCCGCGCCGACAGTTCGCGCCCGTAGCTCAATTGGATAGAGCGTCTGACTACGGATCAGAAGGTTGGGGGTTCGAATCCTCCCGGGCGCACCATCGAACCGACTGCACATCGACGACGAGCCTCGAAGCTCCACGATCACGGTCAGCCCACGGGCTGGCCGTTCGTCGTTGCACTCACCGATCCCCGGAACCACTCACCGATCCCGCGAACCCCTCACCATCTCCGCCATCACCTTCCCCAACCCGTCGACGATCCGATCGCGGCGGCTGTCCCCCTCGCCGCGCCGTTCCAGTTCCTCCGCCGACAACGGCTCGCCGTAGCGCACGGCGAGCCGCCGCGGGCGCGGCCAGCGATGGTGTGGGGGCCAGGCCTCGAACGCGCCGTCGATCGCCACCGGCACGACGCGCGCGTCGTCGACCGTCTCGAGCAGCGCGCCGATTCCCGGACGGAGCCGGCCGAGCTCGCCGTCGCGCGAGCGTTCTCCCTCGGGGAACCACACGAGGTGGCGGTCGCGGCGCAGGGCGGCCACACCGAACGCGAGGCTCGAGATCATCGACCGCTCGGGGTCGACCGGGACCACGCCGATGAGTCGGCTCACGGCACGGAACACGCGGTTGCGCAGCGTGTAGCCGGTCCAGCCTCCCCAGTGGGTGCGGACGAGCACGTCGGTGGGCAACGTGGCGCCCACCACGAACGGATCGAGGAAGCTCGTGTGGTTGGGCGCGAAGACGAGCGGGGAGCCCTCGAGGTTTTCGGTTCCGGAAGCGCGCACTCGGAACGCCGCACGCATCGCCAGTCGATTCGAGCCCCACGCCACGCGCGCGGCGCGGCGGCGCGCCGCCGTCGGTCGCTCCAACCAGCGCTGCTGTTCGTCGGTCAGCACCGACTCGGGTTCGTCGAGCGGGACGTCGGGGTCTCCGTCGGATCGATGGCTCTCGCCGGCGATCTCGAGCAGATCGCGCACGGTGTCGATGCGGGCGATCTGCTCCTCGCGGAGTTCGACGCCGGTCTCGCGGGCGATGTCCATGCTCAGGTCGAGCCAACCGAGCGAGTCGATGCCGAGCTGCATGCGGATGTCG
Organism: Candidatus Krumholzibacteriia bacterium; assembly: GCA_035268685.1. Lineage (NCBI taxonomy): Bacteria > Candidatus Krumholzibacteriota > Candidatus Krumholzibacteriia > Candidatus Krumholzibacteriia bacterium. Next base: position 36,376 of record DATFKK010000157.1, read on the forward strand.
CTGTCCGGCTCCAGCGGCTGGTCGGGGAAACGCCGGGCCAGCAGGTCCCACACCCTTCGCGTGGTGTCGTCGCGCAGGAGCTCGCGATCGCGCGCCGACATGTCCTCGACCGGGATCGGATGCGCCGCCTCGTCGACGTCCTCGCCGAGGGCCTCGAAGCGTTCGCGGAGCTTGTGGCGCCGGATCTTGCCGAGGCGGGTGCGCTCGAGCGGCTTCGACGTGACGCGATGGGTGTCGAGTCGCTGGTACGAGGGCATCGATCGCGATGCCTCGTCCAGGGCCGTCGCGACGGCTTCGACCACGGACTCCGACGCGTCGTTCACCTCGGACGGTTCGGGGCGCACCACCGCGGCGAGTCCCGCGTCGACCTGCAGCACGCCGATCTCCGCGATCAGGTCGTGCTCGGCGTAGGCTTCCTCGACCGCTTCGGTCCGCAGGTTCTCGCCCGACGCGGTCACGATCATCGTGCTCTTGCGGCCCTGGACGTACAGATAGCCGTCGTCATCGAACCGACCGAGGTCGCCGGTGCGGTACCAGCCGTCGTCGGTGAACGACTCCCGCGTCTCCTCATCGAGGTTCAGGTAGCCCGAGAACACGCCGGGGCCACGGGCCAGGATCTCGCCGACGTCGCCCTCGCGCTCGGTGGCGTCGGGGTCGATGCGCAGGTCGACGTCGGGCAGGGGTGGGCCCACCGACGCCATCCGGCGCGTGCCCGGAGGGTTGATCGTCAGCAGCGGCGCGGTCTCGGTGAGGCCGTAGCCGATCGTCACGTCGAAGCCGAGACCCTGGAGGAAGCGACCGAGATCGGGATCGAGGGGAGAGCCGCCCGAGGCCAGCACGCGGAGTTCCTCGCCGAGGCGTCGTCGCAGCGGCTTCAGCAGCGCGCGGCCGGCATTCAGACCGGTGGTCGCGCGCAACCGGGTGGTGGCGCCGATCACGGCGCGCAGACCGAGCCGCACGGGCCACGGAGCCGATCGGATCCGCGCCTCCAGGCTCTCCCGAAGACCGGCGTACAGACGCGGCACGCCGATGATGATCGTCGACCCGGTCCGTTCGACGGCGCGCAGGAAATCGGCGCCCGACAACGACTCGGGCAGGACGATCGACGCACCCAGCGAGAGCGGGACGAGCACGCCGATCACGAGCGGATAGACGTGGTGCAGCGGCAGCGGTAGCAGCAGGCGATCGTCGCCGACGAGCACGTCGGTGTCCTCGACCGCGTCGACCTGGAAGCGGAGGTGTCTCTGGCGCAGCGGGACTCCCTTGGGCGGGCCCGTGGTTCCCGAGGTGAAGAACAGGAGCGCGACGTCGTCGGCGGACGGTGCCTCGGGCAGATCGGCGTCACTCTTCGGCTCGCGACCCTCGAGCGCACGCGGCCACGACGAACGGTCGTCGATCCGCAGGACCCGGGCCTCGACGTCGATCTCGGCGAGCCGCTCCCGCTGACCCTCGTCGGCGAGGACCACGGCGACGTTCGCGTCGTGCAGAACGCGTTCGAGCGGCTCGTCCTCGATCTGCGTGTCGAGCGGCACCGGCACGGCGCCGGCGCGCAGCAGGCCGAGGCACACCGTGATCCACGCCGGACCGGCCCCGGCGAGCAGCGCCACGTGTTCGCCGCGCTCGATGCCGAGCGCGACGGCGGTGCGGGCGACGTCGCGGGTGTCGTCGGCGAGTCGGCGGTAGGAGACCTCGTGGACCTCGTCGCCCTGCGGGACGAGGAGAGCCGGCGCCTCGCCGTGTCGGTCGAGGTCTTCGGGTAGGCAGCGCAGGGTGTCGCGGTCGTCCATGGCAACTTCCGTTTCGCGGTCGTCGGGTTCGGCGGGTTCAGCCCGCGGTCTCCGGGTCGCGACGGGGCACGATCCACGAGCCGACGACCAGGGCGATCAACGCCACCGGCAGGGTCACGTTGAGCATGTGCACGCCCGTCGTGCTCTCGAGCGGCGTGATCCGCCAGACGAGGGCGGTCACCCCACTGGCCGCCATCGAGGAGAGGGCTCCGGCTCCGCTCGCCCGCTTCCACACGTGCCCGGCGACCAGCGGACCGAACAGGGCCACCGTGTAGATTCCCGCCACGACCTCGAGCGTCTGCACCAGGCCGGGTGCGACCAGTGCCCCGGCCAGGCCGAGCAGTCCGATCCCTCCCGTCCAGCGGCGGCTGTGTTCGACCTCCTCGGTGGACGTGCGTTCGGTCTCCTCGCCGCCTCCGCGCAGGCGCGGTCCGAGGTCCTTGGAGACGAGCGTCGTGGCACCGAGCAGTGCGCTGTCGCAGGTCGACATGAGCACGGCGACCAGGGCGGCGATCACGAGGCCCGCCCACCCCGGCGCGAGCAGTTCCGCCACCAGTGCCGGCAGCGCGCGCACCTGTTCGAGGACCTCCATCGTCCCCGGCGCCGGGAGGTCGGGCAACAGCATGCGCGCACCCATGCCCGTCAGTGCGAAGAGTACGCCCAGGGGCAGGGTCGCGATCGCGGCGATCACGCACGAACGGCGCACCACTCCGCTGTCGCGACTCGAGAGGATGCGCTGGGCGGTGCTCTGCATTGCGAAGTGCCAGGTGGTCGACATGACCACCCACGCCGTCACCATGTTGCCCAGCGCGACGGGGTCGAAGCCGTCGACGGGGTTCTTCGAGATCGGGTGGAACCACCTGCGGCCGATCTCCTCGAAGCCCGCGGCCGATGGGGGGTCGGCGAAGGCTCCCGCACCACCCACGCGCGACCACAGGAAGCCGACCGTCACCGCGACGCCGGCCACGATCAGCACCACCTGGACGGTGTCGGACCAGTGCACCGCCCAGTTCCCTCCGCGCAGCGTGTAGGTCATGACCACGAGCGCCGACAGCCCGATCGCCGGTCGCAGGTCGAGAGCGGTGAGTTCGGCGACCAGCGATCCCATGGCGTAGAACTGCGCCGACAGGAACAGGACGATGGCGAGCAGGCCGAGCACGGCGGACACCAGGCCCGCGCGCCGGCCGTAGCGGTGCTGCACGTAGCCCGGCACGGTGTACACCGAGAGATCGCGCATCCGCGGTGCGATCGTGTAGGCCAGCAGCAGCAGCCCCGGTCCCGCACTGAAGAGGTACCAGCCCGCCGACACGCCCACGTAGTAGGCGACCGCCGCCGAACCGAGCGTCGAGCCGGCGCCGATCACGGTCGCGATCAGCGAGGCCGAGGTCACTGCCACGCCGTGCTCGCGACCCGACAAGAGGTAGTCGTCGAGCGACTCGATCTTCAATCGACCGAAGACCTCGCCGAGCACGAGCAGCGCCACGAAGTACGCGGCGAAGACGATCCACAGTGTCATGGGCGTCCTCCCACGGCAGTGCTCACGAGGATCCCCCCGGAGCGATCGTCTCGATCTCCACCCATTTCGCGATCGGTACCGTCGATGCGGCGTGGGCTACGGTGAGTGCATCGGCCCGGAACCGCGATCCGGGTATTTCTCGTCGGTGCACCTGTCTCTGCAGAACGGCGAGCTCGGCAGTCGAGACGTGTCCGTACGCCAGACTCAGGTGGGGGTCGAAGTCCTGGTTCGGCGTGACTCCCAGGGCTTCGCACGACGCGCGGTGGGCCCGAAGGAGTTCCGCGGTGGGTTGCACCCGCAAGAAGACCGACCGGAAGAACGACGTCCCCGTCTCGATTCCCTCGAAGCGGATCGACAGCGGCAGGACGGTGCTCGCGACCCCATGCACCGCGGCAAGGGTCTCGGCCGGATCGGAGCGGAGATCACCGACCAGCGTGACGTGAGGTGTGAAGGCGGGCCCTTCGCCCCGACGAGCCACGAAGCTCTCCAGACGCCAGCGAAGATCGGGGGGAGGAACGATCCAGATCGACAGGGAACGTTGCATGGGGCGTCGCTCGGAACGGGGACGTGTCGGTACGTCCGCGAACCTCAGCGGACACGTGCTCCGGTCTCCACGGGGGATCTCCCGATTCGGTTCAGGTGGAAGCCGGGCACGCGTTCGAAACCGGGAAACACTGCGTCAGGCTCACGACGGAACCACTGTTCGGTTGTGAGGCTGTGCACAGCTCATTGCGGTTCCTTGCGGAGATCCGTTCCGGATCGTCCTCGCACCTGCCCTCCCGAAGGAGACCGCTGTGACGTGACCGGACGTTTGCAGGCGCCCGTGTTGCAGATGGCGCGCCTTCGGTGCTATCTTCTCATTTGCAGCGATTCCGAAACAGGGATCCTGCCGCCCGGCCCCCAGGACTCCATGCGCATCGCCGCGACCGACAACGTTCGGCGCCTTCTCGGCACCCTGACCAGTGTTCTGGTCGTGGTGTACGCGCTGTTGCCGACGGCGCATGCGATCCACTGCGACTCCGGTCATCTTCCGTACCCCGCGCACGCGCGGTCGGGCGAGACCGCGGTCGCGCCGACGGCCGACACGTCCGATCCGATCCACGAATGCGGCTTCTGCCGCATCCTGTCGCACTTCGGATCGTTGTCCGCGGCACGTGCCGACGTGTTCGCGGCCCCCGACCCCTGCGCCCAGACCGGTCCCGACCGGCACGTCCACCACGCGGCGTGGTCGCCCCTGCGCGACGACCTCGGGCGCGCGCCTCCGGTGAGCAACGGCTGATCGCCGACTTCCGTTCCCGTCGATCCAGCTGAACGCGCGGTGTCCGCGGACACCACGCACAGTCCCTGCGTCCCCGACGTGTCGGTCGGGACGCCACGACCCGTTTGCTCCATACCGGGAGGAATCCTCCGTGTTCGACCTTCGCAAGCTCCGTTTCCCGTTCCTGCTCGTCGCCGTGTTCGCCTTCACGCTCGGGACCTCCGGTTGCGACGACGACAATCCCGCCGCTCCGTCCGGCGACGAAGAAGACCACATGGACTTCGACGGCATCGTGATCGAAACCGAGGACGGAACCGTGCTCGCCCACCAATGGGAGGGCACCGTCACGGGCGAGATCATCGTCGACGAGGGAGCCACGCTCACGGGCGTGCAGATCTGGTTCCTCGAGGCCGATTCGACCCGGGCGCGGCCCGAGGACGACGACCACGATCATGCCGGTGACGAGCACGCCGACGACGAGGACCACGACCACGAGCACGCCGACGACGAGGACCACGACCACGAACACGCCGACGACGAGCATTCCGAGGTCGAGGAGTTCGAACTCGGCACCGCGGTCGACGATCCCACGACCGTCCAGATCACGAAGCACGGGGACGAGCACTGGGCCGTGGACCTGAGCGGTCTGCAGGCGGGTCAGACCACGGTCCGCTTCATGGTCATGCACGCCGGCCACGCCGACTTCACCTCGCTGGAGATGCCGGTCACGGTGATTCCCACGTCCGCTCGATGATCCGTTTCCTGCGCACGGATCGTTCGCCGGCGGTGCACGGTGTCGAGACGGGACGGGCCCGCCGATCGGCGTGGCTCGTCCTGATCGCGAGCGTCGTCGCTGTTCTTCTCGGGACGGGTCCGGCCCGCGCCGCCACGGTGCAGGGCCGGATCTTCGACGCGGAGAGCGGCGCCCCGGTGCCGTGGGTCGACGTGCAGATCGACACCGGACAGGGTCCGTTCGCGGTGCTCAGCGATCCGGCGGGGGCGTTCGTGTTCACGAACGTTCCCGACGGCGAGCACACACTGCGAGCCTCGCGCATCGGCTACCGCGAGCATCGCGAGACCTTCTTGGTCCGTTCGGTCGACGACGTCGTGGCGCTGGAGGTTTCGTTGCGCGCGAGCGCGGTCGCGCTCGAGACCGTCGACGTGTCCGGGACCACGGTCGAGCGCGAGGACGACCTGTACGCAGACCAGACCCCCGTGCGCGTCACCGGTCAGGAGCTCCGGGAACGCATGGGCACCACGGTGGCCGATGTCCTCACCGACCACGGCGGTGTGTCCGAGGAGTCGATGGGACCGGCACCGGCGCGGCCGGTGGTGCGCGGTCTCTCGGGCAACCGCGTGTTGATCCTGGAGGACGAGATCGGGACGGGAGACCTGAGCGGCACGTCGCCCGACCATGCCCTGGTCGTGGATCCTCTCAACGCCTCGCGGATCGAGGTGCTGCGCGGTCCCGCGACGTTGCTCTACGGATCGAGCGTACTCGGTGGAGTGATCAACGTCCGGCGCGAAGCGGTCCCCCTGTCGCGGCCCGAGCGCGTTCGCGCCTCGATCCGCTACATGGGCGACACGGTCAACGAGGGCTCGGCGGGTCGGTTGAGCGTCACCGGTCCGCTCGGCGATCTCGTGTACTCCGTCGACGCCATGGGACGCACGGGCGACGACGTGCACACGCCGATCGGCGACATGCGCAACACGCAGATCGACGCCTGGAACGGGTCGGCCGGGCTCAGCTGGGTCGACGAGCACGCGCACGTGGGTGTGGCGGTCGGGCGCTACGACTCGGACTACGGAATCCCCGGTGGATTCCTCGGCGGTCATCCCAACGGGGTCGACATCGAACTCGAGCGGCGCCGTTACCTGCTCCACGCGGGCAGGCACTTCGACGATGGTCCGGTCGAAAGCGTCGAACTCTTCGGCGGCTACTCGCGGTACTTCCACCGCGAGATCGAGAGCAGTGGTCTGTGCGGTGTGTCCTTCGGTCTGTTGAACCACCAATGGACGCAGCGCACGCACCTGAAGCCGGCCCCGTGGGGACGGTCGATCCTCGCCCTGCAGTTCCAGCACCGTGACTTCGCGCAGGGCTGCCTGAGCTTCGTGCCGCCCACGATCGAGCGGACGGTCGCCGCGGCGGCCTACAACGAGGTGGAATGGGGGCCGATGCGCTGGACGGCGGGCGTGCGCGGGGAGTTCCGGGACGTCGACCCCAGTCGCCGCGACGAGAACAAGGCCGGCGTGATCCGCGGTCGCTCCTTCGCGGGGACCGGGGCGTCGATCGCCGCCGCGGTCGACCACGGGCGGGTCGCCACGACCACGCTCACACTCACGCGTTCTTTCCGGGCGCCGGGTCTCGAGGAACTGTTCTCCGAAGGGCCGCACCTCGCGGCCTTCAGCTACGAAGTGGGCAACGCCGATCTCGACAGCGAGACCGGTAACGGAGTCGAGTTGCGCTTCGACTGGAGGGGCAGCCGTCTGAGCGGAGCGCTCACCGGCTTCTACAATCGCTTCGACGGGTTCATCCATCCCGTCGACACCGGCGAGCTCGAGTTCGGGCCGGGGTCGGAGGGATTCCTCGAGCGCTGGCAGTATCGAGGCAGCGACACGCAGATGGTCGGGGGCGAGGCGCGCCTCACGTGGCGGGCGACGCGTCGCCTGGAACTGCGCGCCGAGACGAGCTACGTCCGCGCCACCGATCTGGATCTCGACGAACCGCTGCCGCGCATGCCTCCGTTGTCGGGTCGGGTGTCGGCGCGTCTCCGGACCGGCGAATGGACCTGGGCGGCCCACGCACGCGGTGCCGGCGAACAGGGCCGCGTGTCCGAGTTCGAGGAGCCCACGTCGGGCTATCTCACCTACGGTGCCTCGGTCGAGTGGAACCGCCTGGGCGAGGGGACCTTCCAGTCGGTGATGCTGCGGGTGGACAACCTGACCGACGCCGAGTACCGCAATCACCTGTCCCGGATCCGTTCGATCCTCCCCGAGCCGGGGCGGAACGTCACGCTGATGGTCCGCGCGGGGCTCTTCTGATCCGATCGGCGGGAACCCCGGCCGGCCGCCCGTGTTCGCACGAACAACACGGCGGGGGCCAGGTTGGTCGCTTGCACGGCCTCGGGCCGTCCCCTAGCTTTGCCCGGTACGGCGAACCGCGCCCGGACCCGTCCCCGAAACAGCCGATCCCGGAGTGACCATGGCCCCGAATCCCTGCCGGTACGACCGGCCCGGAACCCCGACGCGCCCCTGGGCGTGGCTGGCCACAGTGATCCTCTGCCTGGGGCTCGCGCCGACCGCGGCCGTCGGCGCCGACGGCGAGACCCGAGACGACGTGATCGCCGTTCTGCACACCGATCTCGGAGACTTCACGCTCCGACTGTTCCCCGATTCGGCGCCGATGGCCTGCGAGAACTTCACGACGCACGCACGCAACGGCTACTACGACGGCGTGGTCTTCCACCGGGTCGTCGAGGACTTCATGATCCAGACCGGGGATCCCGACGGCACGGGCTATGGCGGTCGCAGCATCTGGGGCGATTCGTTCGGCAACGAGATCGATCCCGCCCGGGGCTTCGATCGTCCCGGTGTGCTGGCCATGGCGAATCGTGCCACCGAGAACACCAACGACAGTCAGTTCTTCATCACGTTGGTGCCGACGCCGTGGCTCAACGGCCGCTACACGATCTTCGGTGAGGTGGTCGAGGGCATGGACGTGGTCCAGGCGCTCGGTGACCTCGACGTGAACCCGACGACGGATCGACCGATCCGCGACGTGCGGATCGAGTCGATCACCCTCGGCAGCCCCGGGACGGGCGAGTGACGGCGCGGATCCGGCTCGGCCTCGTCCTCTTCTTCGCGTCGGTCCTGACCGCGGGCGACGCCGGCGCCGTGGACCGTGGCGATCGCGGCTACGGGATCACCGTTCTCTCGGGCACCGAACGCGAACGCTTCGAGGTCGAGATCCTGGGCGTGATGGAGAGCTGGGGTTCGGCCGGCAACACCATCCTCGCGCGTCTGTCCGGGGCCGGGCTCGAGAAGACCGGGGTGCTGCAGGGCATGAGCGGCAGCCCGGTGTACGTCGACGGCACGCTGATCGGCGCCGTGGCCAGCACCTGGGGCTTCGCCAGCGAGCCCATCGCCGGGATCCGTCCGATCGAGGAGATGCGTCGCCTGGCCGACGACCTCGAGGCCGGGGTCGACGAGACCGTGGAACTGGTCGATGCGCGTCCCGAGCCCGGTGGCAGCGGTCTGGTGTGGAGCGCGAGTGGGTTCGCGCCGGTGCTCACCGAGAGCATGCAGGACGCGCTGGGTGCCCCCGTGGTGCAGGCGGCCGCCGTGCGCGGCGGTGACGTCACCCTCGACACCGACGGCACGCTGGAAGCGGGCGACGCCGTGTCGGTCCTGCTGGTCGACGGCGACGCGCGTCTGTTCGCCACCGGAACCGTGACCGAGCGCATCGGCGACACCGTACTCGCCTTCGGCCATCCCTTCCTCGGCGCCGGACCGGTGAGCCTGCCGATGGCCCGCGCCGAAGTGGTGACCGTGGTGCCGAGTCGCCAGATCAGCTTCAAGATGGCCGTGCCCACCCAGGTGGTCGGCGCCCTGCAGCTCGACCGGCGGGCCGGTGTGTCGGGCCGTCTGGGCGAGCGCGCCGACACTCTCCCGCTGACGCTGCGCATCGACGGCGCGACCGCGGGCGACGGACAGGACTACCGCTTCGAGCTCGCCCGCATGCGCGGACTCACGCCGCAGTTGCTGGGCTGGGCGGTGCAGTCGGCGATCACCGATCGCCGGGAGCTGGGCGCCAACTACGAGGTGCACCTCTCGATCGAGGCCGACCTGGCCGATGCCACGCAGCTCCGCTCGGAGGCCTCGCTGCTCGGCGCGGGGGCCGGACAGCAGCTGGTTTCCGAGGTGGCCCTGCCGGTGCAACTGCTGCAGGGCGCGCGCGACGGTGCGCCGCGCCTGGAGTCCATGCACGTCGACGTGCGCATCGAACCGGGATCGCGCGGAGCGACGATCGGCCGCGTGCAGGTCGACGATCCCCGGATCGAGCCGGGTGGAGCCATCGAGATCCGCGTCGAACTGATCGAGCGCGAACGCGGCAGCCGCTGGCGCACGCTGACCCTCGACGTTCCCGAGAAGCTCGGTCCCGGTCCCTACCGTCTGCACGTGAACGACGGCGCGCGGGCCTTCGGCGAGGAGATCGCCCGCAGCCCGGCGCGCTGGGCGGATCTCGGCATGCGTCAGATCCGAGAGGCCCTGGCCCTGCGGCGGCCGGCGACCGAGGTGGTGGCCGTGCTGTACGGCCCGTCGACCTCGATGATCACGCGTGGGGTCGAACGCGAGGACCTGCCGGGCACACATCGTCTGGCGCTCGGTCGCAGCTACGTCGCACGCGGTGCCGAGGCCTCGGTGGTCACTCCACTCGCGCGCACGTCCGTCGATGCGGGTCTGGTGGTGCAGGGTGGCAGCACCCTCGATCTGGTGGTCCACGGTCCGCCGATGGCCGAGCCCGCCCCCGAGGCTCCCGAAGGCGAGCAGCGTGGCGAGTCCCGTTGATGCCGAACCGATGCCCCTGGCGGAAAGCGAAGCCCTGACATGTCCACTGCCCTGCGGGTCCTGCTCGCGATCGCCCTGGCGACGGCACTCCCTCTCGACGCCGACGCGCGCGGGAGCACGAAGACGGCCAGCCACGACGTCCGTCAGTTCCTCGAGGGCGACCTCGACGGCCTGGCCCTGGATCCACTCGGACACCTGGTGCCGGCTCCCGTTGCGATCGAGCCGATGGCGACCGAGAGCCTCTACGCCTGGTCGCTGGCCCTCGACGCCGAGGGTCGGCTGGTGGTGGGCGCTGGCGACGACGGACGCCTGTACCGCACCGAGGGCCGGGCGGCCGACGGTGAACTCGTGGAACTGGCCGATACCATCGCCTTCGAACTGCTCTCGTTGCTGGTCGACGGCGACGACGTCCTGGCGGGCACCAGTCCAGACGGCGTGGTCTATCGCATCGACGACGAGGGTTCGGTCGCGATCGAACTCGACCTGCCCCAGCAGTCGGTGTGGTCGCTCGCGCGCGGCAGCGTCGACGGCTCGTGGGTGGCCGGGACCGGTCCGGGGGCACGCCTGATCCGCGGCGGCGAGGGCTCGGAGGCCGGCGAGGTCCTGCACCGCTTCCCCGCCACGAACCTCACCGCGCTGCTGCGCGACGACGACGGCCTGTGGATCGGCACCCAGGGACCGGGACTGGTGCTGCGCATCGACGGCGACGACACGTCGACTCCGGCGCTGCGTTACGAGGCACCGCAGGACGAGATCGCCGGGATGGTGTCCGATGGCGAGGGCGGCGTGTTCGTGTTGAGCACGAACGTCGCAGGCGAAGAGAGCGAACGCGGCAGCCGGATCGCGCGGGTTCCGCGCAGCGGTGCCTTCGAGACGCTCTGGGAGGGCGACGAGGTCCTGCTCAGCCTGGCCCGCACCGACGACGGCTCGTTCCTCGCCGGCGAGGCGCAGTCGGGCCGGATCCTCCGCTTCGACCCGCAAGGCCGCATGGGTCTGTGGGCCGAGCTCGACGGCGGCGATCCCCTCGACATCCTCACCGACGGCGACGCGACCTACGTCGCCACCGGAAACCTCGGAGTGGTCTACGCTCTGACGCCGGGTGGGGACGGCCAGGGGACCTTCACGGGCCCGATCGTCGAGACCCCACGCGCCGAGCGCTTCGGTCGGCTATGGGTGTCGGGTTGGGAAGGTGGCGTCCGCTTCCGCACGCGCACGGGCCTGCGCGCGAGCCCCGACGACTCGTGGTCGGACTGGAGCGGATGGCAGGACCTGGGTGCGGCGATCCCGTCGCCGCCCGGAACGCATCTGCAGTACGAACTGGAGCTCGACGGGACCACGGTCAGCGCGGTGCACCTGGCGTGGGCCGAGCGCAACCTGCCGCCGGTGGTCGAACGCCTGCGCGTGCTGCCGGCCGGTGGCGACGTCGGTCGTGGGGGGCCGGGCGGTGGACCCTCGACGGTGGTCCAGCGCTTCGACAACGGCCTGCAGGTCGAGTACTCGGCCGGCGCCACGCCCCGGCGCGCCGAACCCGAGGACGTGACCTGGGTCCGCGGCGTGCGCACCATCGTGTGGGACGCCGACGATCCGAACGACGACGCGCTGCGCTACGACGTCGACATCCGGCGCCTGCCCGACGGCGACTGGATCCAGGTGGTCGACGATCACCCCGAGCGGATCCTGGCCTGGGATTCGGGGTCGGTGGTCGACGGGATCTACGTGGCCCGGATCACCGCCACCGACGAGTTCGTGCACGCTGACGGACGCGGCCGGTCGGGCTCGCAGACGAGCGCGGCGATCCGCGTCGACAACACCGCTCCTCGCATCGACGACCTCGAAGCGGACGACGAGGCAGTCGTCGTGCGCGTGGTCGACGCGTCGAGTCCGCTCGACGAGGTCGACGTCCGCGACGCCGACGGCGACTGGCGTCCGCTCGAACCCGCCGACGGCGTGCTCGACGCTCCGCTCGAGGAGTTCACGGTGCCGCGCGACCGCCTCGTCGACGGCCGGCTGTGGATCCGTGCCGTGGACCGCGCCGGCAACACGGTGCTGCACGAAGAGCGGATCGAGGACTGAGGTGGAGGGCAACGGCCACGGCCTCGACCCGCTCGTGCCCGATCGGCAGCGCGACGAGTCGTTCATGCGCCAGGCTCTGTTCGAGGCGCAGATGGCGCTCGAGGCGGGGGAGACCCCGGTCGGTGCGGTCGCCGTGCACGACGGGCGGATCGTCGCCCGCGACCACAATCGCGTGGAGCGTCTGACCGATGCCACCGCCCACGCCGAGATCCTCGTGATCGGGGCGGCGGCCGGCGCGATCGAGGATTGGCGCCTGAACGAGGTGACGCTCTACGTCACCATGGAACCCTGTCCCATGTGCACTGGTGCCCTGCTCCTGGCCCGCGTGAAGCGCGTGGTCTACGGCGTGCGCGATCCTCGCGCCGGAGCCTGCGGGACGAACCTCGACCTGGTCCAGGCCAATCCCTTCGGCCATGACCTGCGGGTGAGCGACGGTTGTCTCGAGGACGAGGCCCGCGTGCTGCTACAGGAGTTCTACCGTCTGCTCCGCGACCGAGGCGACGGCGCGGGTTGATGGATCGGCCCGCCGACCTTACATTCGGGCTTCGGTCCGCGCCGCGGGCCCGGTTCCGGCCGGGATCCGGTGGCGGCGACCGACTCGCGGAGAGGTGCGAGAGCGGTCGAATCGGCACGACTGGAAATCGTGTGTACCGCAAGGTACCGAGGGTTCGAATCCCTCCCTCTCCGCCATCCGATCTCGAAAGGGTGTCCACCACCGAAGAACGGAACACCGATCGCGCGCCGTGACGGGCGCGCCGAGGACCGCGGAGAGGTGCCGGAGCGGTCGAACGGGACGGTCTCGAAAACCGTTGACCCCTAACGGGGTCCCAGGGTTCGAATCCCTGCCTCTCCGCCAGTCCATCGACCGGCCGATCCGATCCTCGGGTCGGCCGGTCGTGCTTGGCACCCCGCGGGGTGCCGCGTCGAAACGGAGAGGTGCCGGAGCGGTCGAACGGGGCGGTCTTGAAAACCGCTGACCCCTCGCGGGGTCCCAGGGTTCGAATCCCTGCCTCTCCGCCAGATCGGGCCCGGCCACGCGCCGGGCCCTTCGCGTTCAGTCGTCGTCGACGAGGTGCAGGACCAGTGCCCCGTCGCCACCCTGCGAGGGCGGGGCCACGTGGATGTCGAGCACCAGGTCGGGATGCTGGTCGCACCATTTCCGGACGGCCGGCCCGATCACCGGTCCCTGCTCCCCGCTGCGGCGGCCGCGTCCGACCACGACCACCACGCGCGGCGTTCCGCGGTGCCGGTGGTAGCGGACGAAGGTCGACAGACGCTCGAGGGCGGGCTCGCGTCGCATCTTGCGGAGCATCAGCCGGGGCGGCTCCACGGGCGGTGGTGGTGCCGGTCCCGACTTCGACTTCTTCGCGATCGGGGCCGCGGGAGTGGGCTCCCGATCCCGGGGCGGGGGGTTCTGGTCGAGGTGCTCGAGGATCTCGCGGTGGATCGGATCGGAGTCGTCGTCGTCGTCGCGCTGCCGGCGCATCGCGAATCCTCCGGAAAGCGGCTCTGAGGCCGTCGATTTGACACTCCGGCCCGCTCGTGCTAAATCTGCACGGCCGTGGGGATGTAGCTCAGCTGGGAGAGCGCCTCGTTCGCAACGAGGAGGTCGGCGGTTCGAGCCCGCTCATCTCCACCAACATTTCGACGTCTCACACGTTTCCGTCGATCGCCCGGTTCGCCGGGTTCCCGCCACTCGGAGATCGACGCACGAGACGGGGCCAGGCCCTACGCAGTGGCAGCTTGCCAACCCGGTCAGGACTGGAAGGTAGCAGCCGTACGCAAATCCTGCCGCGTGCCGTAGTTCGCCTGGCCCTACTTCCTCCGATCCCTCGCTCCCTCACCCGGAGACGGGGGGACATCCCGCGGAGCCCATGGCGTATCAGGTCCTGGCCCGGAAGTGGAGGCCGCAGACCTTCGAGCAGATGGTGGGGCAGCAGCACGTCACCACCACGCTCGCCAATGCCATCGCGCGCGGTCGCGTGGCCCATGCCTACCTGTTCACCGGCCCGCGCGGTTGTGGCAAGACCACCATGGCCCGCCTGCTGGCGAAGGCGCTGAACTGCGACGAGGGGCCCACGGCCGAGCCCTGCGGAACGTGCCCGAGTTGTGTGGGCATCGCCCAGGGCAATCTTCTCGACGTGCTCGAGATCGACGCCGCCAGCAACACCGGTGTCGACAACATCCGCGAGCTCCGCGAGAACGCGCAGTACCAGCCCACCGCGGGCAAGAAGCGCGTGTTCATCATCGACGAGGTGCACATGCTGTCGAAGGGCGCGTTCAACGCCCTTCTCAAGACGCTCGAGGAACCGCCCGAGCACGTGCACTTCGTCTTCGCCACGACCGAGCCGGTGAAGATCCCCCGGACCATCCTGTCGCGCTGCCAGCGCTTCGACTTCCGCCTGTTCACGCTTCAGGAACTGGTCGACCGGTTGCGGACGATCACCTCGTCCGAAGAGATCGACATCGCCGACGACGCCATCGAGATGCTGGCGAGCCTGGCCGAGGGCAGCATGCGCGACGCGCTCAGCCTGGCCGACCAGGCGATCGCCTCGACCGAGGGCCGGCTGGACGCCGCCGGCGTGTTGCAGCTCTACGGCATGGTCGGCCACGAGCCCTACCTCGACCTGAACCAGGCGATCCTCGATCGTCAGCCGAAGGCGGCGCTCGACCTGATCGACCAGCTCGTGCGCGGGGGGCACGACCTGGTGGAGTTCGCGCGCGGACTGGTGGCGAACTTCCGCGACCTCACGCTGCTGCGCCTCGACACGGCGCTCGTCGATCGGATCGACAAGCCCGAAGCGGTGAAGAAGCGCCTGGCCGAACAGGCGCAGGGAATGCCCCTGGCCGACTGGACCTACCTGGCCGAGCGTGCGGCCGAGCACTACGCCGCGCTCGAGCGCGCGCCACAACCGCGTTGGCTCATGGAGACGCAGGTGGTCGAGTACGCCACGCTCGAGAGCCGGGTGCTGTTGAGTGAGGTGCTGGCACGTCTGGGCGACGCCTCACCGGCACCCGCCCGGGCCGCCGGAGCGGCTGCTGCCGCGTCGAGCCCGCCCCCTCCCGCACGGCCCGCACCGTCGACGCCGTCCCCCGGGTCCACCCGGGCCACGCCGGACGTCCCGGCCGGTGAGGCTGCGGCGGCCGGCGACGACACCTGGCGGCGCTTCGTCGCCGCGGTCCGCGAGAAGCAGATCGCCCTGGGTACCCTGCTCGCCGAAGCCGCGCCACGCCTCGATGGCGACCGCCTGGATCTCGTCTTCCAGCCCGAGCACAACTTCCAGCGCCAGCAGGTGGCGCGGACCGAGGCCCTGGGCGTGTTGGCGCGGATCGCGGCCACCGTCTACGGGCGGACCCTGGAACTGCGCGCGGTCGCCAGCGATCACGCCGACGAGGAGAGCGAACTGCAGAAGGCCACGCAGGCCGAGGTCGCACCCGACGCCGAGCAGAAGCTCGCCCGTCAGGCGCAGCGCAATCCCAATCTGGGGAAGCTGATCGACGGACTGGGTGGCACCCGGTCCGAGTGATCCCCACGACGCGAATTCCGCCACGGAGGCACCGCCATGGACATGAACAAGCTCATGCAGCAGGCGCAGCAGATGCAGGAGAACATGCAGAAGCTGCAGGAGGAGCTGAAGGACAAGCAGGTCGAAGCCGAGAGCGGCGGGGGCGCGGTGAAGGTCGTCTTCAACGGTCGGCAGGAACTCGTGTCGTTGAAGATCGATCCGACCTCGGTCGACCCCGACGAGGTCGACCTGCTCGAGGATCTGATCCTGGCCGCCATGCAGGAGGGCCAACGCAAGGCTTCGGACATGGCCCAGGAAGAGATGAAGCGCGTGGCGGGACCGCTCGGTGGTGGCGGCATCCCCGGTCTGTTCTAGTCGTTCCGTCGCAGGCACGTCGAACCCCCGCCGTCCGTCCGCCACGGTGGAGTCTCCCGTGAACACCAATGCATTCGGATCGCCGCGCCTCGAGCGCCTGGTGAAACGCCTCGGACGGCTGCCCGGCATCGGCAGCAAGTCGGCGGCGCGGCTCGCGCTGTACCTGCTGCACGCCGAGCCCGAGGAAGCCCGCGAGCTGATGCAGGCGATCGAGGACATGAAGACGCATGTCCGGCCCTGCCAGCGATGCGGCGCCATCGCCGAGGCCGATCTCTGCTCGATCTGCACCGACGAACGCCGCGAGTCCCGACTCCTGTGCGTGGTGGCCCAGGCCACCGACGTGTTCACCATGGAGCGGGCGTCGATCTTCCGCGGCCGCTACCACGTGCTCGGCGGCCTGCTCTCGCCGCTCGACGGCATCCGCCCCGCCGACCTGCGCCTGGAAGATCTTTCCCGCCGGGTGGAGGACGAGTCCGTCGAGGAGGTCGTCCTGGCCCTGTCGGCCAGCGTGGAGGGCGAGGCGACCGCACTGTACATCGGCCAGCAGCTCGAGGCGTCTGCGTGCCGTCTGACCCGCCTGGCCACCGGAATCCCCGTCGGAGGGCATCTGGAGTTCGTCGACGACGTCACGCTCGGCCGCGCCTTCTCGGCCCGCCTACCCCTGGGCTGATCTGCGCGGCGGCGCCGCGTGCACGCTTCTTGCGAGCCTCGCCCCGGGAATCCGCCCGGGACCTCTCCCGGACCCGACGCACCCCGTCGCGGAAGCACGCGGGGTGCGCGGTAACGATGCTCCTTGCACGGTCGGGTCGGTTGCACATGGTCAAAGCCGATTGGTCGATCTACGAAGAAGACTACTGGGCGATGAACAGTGTCATGAGCGACCTGCTCAAGAGCTCGAACTCGCGCAGCAGCCTGTTGATCGACCGCACCGGACAGCTGATCACCAACGTGGGCACGCCGCCCGACTTCGACGTGCAGGCCTTCGCGAGCCTGTGCGCCGCCGACTTCGAGGCCAACAACCAGTTGGCCCAGTTGATCGGCGAGAAGGACTTCTCGACGCTCTACCACCAGGGAGTGGAGGACAGCATGTACCTGGCCCGGATCGCGCGCGACGTGATCCTGGTGGTGCTGTTCGACAAGAGCACCACGCTGGGCCTGGTACGCCTGCGCGTGAAGCGCGCCGTCGACGAACTGTCGGCCATCGTGGAGCGCCTGTTCGAGAAGCTCGAGTATCGCAACGAGGAATACGACGAGAACGGTGGCATGGACGCCGAACTCGCCGAAGGGATCGAGTCGGAGATCGACAAGCTCTTCGCGGACTGACGAAACGGGAATCGGGGGACGACCGTGTCGCTGATCAACTACTCGAGTCGCGAGATCAACTGCAAGATCGTGTACTACGGT
>DATFKK010000158.1 GCA_035268685.1 Candidatus Krumholzibacteriia bacterium
CCCCACAGGGAGGTGTACTCCTGCCCGCTGGTGTCGAGCGCGACGCCCGTCTCGGTGTCGATCGTTCCGTTGAACGGAATAGCCAGGTCCGCATCGACGAAGAATTCTTCCACGGGAACGTTGTGCCACGCGAGGCGGTAGGTCCCCGGGGTCATGTACAGCGGCGCGCCCTCGGTGACGTCGATCCGGGCCGGGGGATCGCCCACCTCCGGCCGTCCGCTGTCGGTGATCAGCAGGTACGCGCTGTCACCACTGTTCAGCGTGATCTCGGTCGGGAACCGGTCGCTCCACACTCCGGTGGTGATGATCACGAGCGCGGTCATGGTGCAGATCACGATGGTGTCGATGAAGGGCTCGAGCAGCGCCACGACGCCTTCGCTGACCGGTTCGTCGGTCTTGGCCGCGGCGTGGGCGATCGGGGCCGAGCCCTGACCGGCCTCGTTGCTGAACAGGCCGCGCCGCACCCCCCACATGAGCGTCACCAGCAGCGCTCCGGCTCCGGTTCCGGCCACGCCCGCCGTGGGATTGAAGGCCTCGGTGAAGATCAGACCGAAGGCGCCCGGGATCTCGGTGGCGTTCATGATCAGGATCAACAGCGCTCCGGCCACGTAGATTGCCGCCATGACGGGCGCGAGGATGCTCGTGACCCGACCGATCCGCGTGATCCCGCCGAGGATCACCGCGGCCACGACACCCGAGGTGACCAGGCCGGAGATCCACGGCGTGATCCCGAAGGTCGACTGCATGGTGTCGGCCACCGTGTTCGCCTGGATCCCGTTGCCGGTCAGGAAGGCCGTCAGGCCCAGCAGCACCGCGAAGAACACGGCCAGCGGCTTGCCGACCACTCCCAGGCCCCGCTCGATGTAGTACATGGGCCCGCCGGAGACGGTCCCCTCCCACTTGTGGGGATCCCTCTCGTCGGGCGCGTCGACGTGACGGTACTTCTGCGCCAGCGTCACCTCGCAGTACTTCGTGGCCATGCCCAGGAAGGCAGTCACCCACATCCAGAAGACCGCACCGGGGCCACCCCAGTGCAGTGCCAGCGCCACGCCGGCGATGTTGCCGATCCCCACCGTCGCACTCAACGCCGTGGTCAGCGCCTGGAAGTGGGGCACGTCGCCCGGCTCGTCCGGATCGTCGTACTTCCCGCTGGTGACGGCGAAACCGTGGCCCAGCCGCCGCAACTGGATGAAGCCCAGCCGCACGGTCAGGAACACGCCCGTGCCCAGCAGCAGGATCACCATGAAGGGCAGCTTCTCGCCGCCGATGGTGATGCCCAGTTCGACGACGTACGTACGCAGGAAATCGATCAGAGCTTGCAGCAGGTCCATGGGACTCCCAGGGCGAGGTCCGCGCGGGGTCGGCGCGACGCAGTGAGCGAGACACGACGGGAAAACGGCGATTCCGGAGGATCGCCCACCGCGCTCGGGGAATCAAGGGCCGGTCGGCCCGCCCCTCACTCCACCAACGTGGCCTTCCGCGTGATCGTGGCCCCTTCCGCCCGCAGGCGCAGCAGGTAGGTCCCACTGGCCACCGCGCGCCCTGCAGCATCGCGGCCGTCCCAGCGGACGCTGTGCAGACCCGCACCGCGAACACCGTCGACCAGCGTCCGGACCCGTCGTCCGGCGAGGTCGACCACGTCGAGCACGACGGATCCGCTGGCGGCCAGCTCGAAGGCGATGCGGGTGCTGGGATTGAAGGGGTTCGGCACGTTCGGGTGCAGACGCACGCGCCCGGTGGCCGGCACCGATACGCTCGTGGCCAGACGGAGATCGGCCACCCGCGGCGCGTGGTCGCTGGCGACGCCCGTGTCACTGGCCTGCAAGCCGTAGGTCGACAGGGTCTCGGGACGCATGGTGCGCGTGTCCACGACGAAGTGCTCGACCACCGGCGCCACGCTCTCGGTGACGAAGACGAAGTCGAGGATGCCCGGATAGAAACTGCTGAAATCGTTGCGCCAGGTGTAGCCCACGCGCCGGTCGGTGTGTGTCGAGCGACGCAGGTCGAAGTCGCTCCCGTCCCAGTCGGGTGCGTGGTCGGGACCGAAACGGCCCTCGTCCTGGATGTCGCCCGTGAGGATCGTGTCGAGCTGCTGGCGCCAACCCACCAGGTTGAAGTCCCCGGCCGCGACGATCGGCGTCGCGTCGGGGAGATCGATGTCCCCGCCCGGCGTCTGCGCGTCGCGGACGAAGGCGATCAGGGCATCGGCCTGTTCCTGCCGCTGCTGGTCGGCGGTGCAGCACGAGAAGTGCGCCGCGATCACGAGGAGATCCCCGTCACCGTCGGCCGGTTCGAGATCCAGCAGCGCCGCCGTCAAGCGGCTGCCCGGCAGGACCTCCCACGAGGCGAGGATCGGAGAGCGGCTGACGATCACGTTGCCGGAATCCCGCTTCACGGCGTCCCAGCTCGAACCGTCGCCCGCCGGCAGCAGCGACTGCACGCGACTGGCGGTCTCGGCGGCGTCGTGGTCCCACAGTTCGTTGAAGACCCACACGTCGGCGTCGATCGCCCCGAGAATACGCGCGTAGGCCTGCTCGGTGCCTCCGCGGTCGAACAGGCCGTTGTTCTGCACGTTGTACGCGGCGATCCGCACGTCGTCGTCGGCCAGGCGTCCCAGGCCGATCGCCGGGTCGTCGGACGCCGCGGCGACGATGGTGGCCGTCATCGCACCGGCGTCGGGAACGTGGTCCCCTCCACTGGTGTCCCGCAGCAACAACTTCACCTGCGACGACGGGAACACCGGCTGGCCGCCGATCTCGGCGTCGAGCCGCAGGGCGATCTCGAATTCCGTGTTGCTCACCGTGGGGGCCAGCAACAGCCCCACGTCGGGGTGTTCGATCGAGCTGCCCCGGAAGCTTCCGCTGCGCTGCCCGAAGTCCCACACAAGATCCGCGCCGATCCCCGCGTAGGAGACGCCCGTCGCGGGGTCGTCGTCGGTGTCGAGGTACAGTCGGATCGACTGCTGTTCGTCGCCCTGGACTTCGATTCCCGTCTCGAAGCGCAGGAAGAAGAAGCGGTCGTCGTTGGTCGCCCACACGCGACCGAAGTCCACACCGTTGCCACCGTCGCCACTGGCGTCGGTCGCCGCGACGCCGACCGCGGACCAGTCGTCGAATCCACCGTCGAGGACGATGGGCGCGGCGAGGGCCGAGGTCGTGAACAGCACGGAGCACACCGCGAACGCGGCGCGGCGGATCGAGGTCGGGAGCATGGGAGGCACCTCGGAAGGAGCGGGACGAAGTTCCGGCAAACAGTGGATTCTATCGTGTCGGAGGGATCGAAGTCCAGGCGGGCGCGTGCGTGCCGCCGTTCCGGGTCGCGGCGACCCGTCCCTTCGGGCGGCATCGGCGATTCCACACGCGGCCGGGGAGGACCGTCGTCACCGTCCCCCGCGCGCTCAGCCCGTGGGCTCCGGGCCGGTCTCTCCCGACAGCGACCGACCACAGGCCTGCTCGAGATCGGCCAGGAACTCCTCGCGGTCGCGCGGGGAGATCAACAACTCACTGTTGATGTTGCGACCGGTACGGAACACCACACGCAGCCGCTTCAGCGACCAGGCGGGGGAGCTGACCGGAGAGTGCGACCACTCCACCCGGACGATCGAGCCGAGCACGATACGGTAGCGGATGAGCCCGCTGCGTACGATCAGGACGTCGTCGTCGATCGTGTAGCGCACCGGCCAGGCGAAGCCCCGCAGCAGGGCCACCACGAGGGCGGTCGTCCCGCCGAGCAGTAGCCACATGGACGTGGGCACGGGACGCACGTCGTCGTCGACCAGGATCAGGATCCAGGGCACCACGAGGGCCGCGACGACCAGGGCGACGAGCCAGGCGTCGTAGGCGGTGGGGTGGGTGCGGGTCAAGCGAACCTCCACGGTGCGTCGATGCACGGTCAGTGTATCGTACCCATGGCGGAAGCCAAGCCCGGTCACGTCCCCTGCCGGCCCGCGTAGATCCCCCCGGACCACGGAGCCACCGTTGACGCGCCGGAGACGTATCGTGCTGACCGTGCTCGGGATCTTCGCCATCCTGTTCGTGGCCGCGATCGTGTTCGTGGTCGTGCAGGTGAACACGCTGCTCTCGCCCGAGGTCCGGCGTGAGCGGACAGTCGACGAACTCGTCGAGCGTGGCGTGCCGCGGCCGCGAGCCCACGACATCCCCTTCTCCACCGCCACCCTGCGTGCCTACGCCACCGCCGACGCCTTCGATCGTGAGCGTCCACTGGTGGTCTTCGTCCACGGCTCGCCGGGCGACTGGACCGACTTCGTGAACCAGCTGGCCGATCCCGAGCTTCGCCAGGCCGCGCGCCTGGTCTCCATGGACCGCCCGGGCTACGGGGGGAGTGACTTCGGAGATCCCGAGGCGTCGCTGCGACGCCACGCCGCGGCCGTCGTCGCCGTGGTCGACCACTTCGGAGCCCCTTCGCAGGGTGCGGTGCTGGTGGGCCACTCGATGGGCGGACCGATCGTCGCCCGCGTGGCGATGGACTCGGGTGAGCGGGTGGCCGCCGTGGTCAGCGTGGCCGGCTCGGCCGATCCGTCCCTCGAGCCCACCCACTGGTACCAGGAGGTCGCCGCCTGGTCGTGGGTCCGCCCCCTGCTGCCCGCGATGCTCGACGTCTGCAATCAGGAACTCCTGCCGCACCGCGCAGAGCTGCGCGCCATGGCGGACCGCTGGTCCTCGATCCGCTGTCCGGTCTTCGTGGTCCAGGGAGGCGAAGACGTGCTCGTGCCCGCGGCCAACGCGGACTTCATCGCCGCGCGCGTGCCCTCCGATCTGCTGCGGATGCGGGTCGACCCGAGCATGAACCACTTCGTGCCCTGGTCGCACCCCGAACGCATGCGCGACGCGATCCTCGACGCCCTCGCGGCGGGACAGGGTCTTCGTCACGCAGGTTGAGCCGATATCAGCTGCCCCGCGGCACGTAGAAGCGGCCGTGGGCCGGACTCGTCCGGGCGGGACGATAGTGCGTCTCGATCGCGTCGAGCACGTCCGGCGTGAGATCGACCCGCCGCGACCACTCGTTGAACTGGATCACCGCGAATTCACCGGCCACGATACGGGCGACGAGGTCCTCGTCGTCCCGCGCACCGGTCCGGACTGCCTGCCCGAAGTTGAAAGTGTCGACCTCGAAGTCCCGTCCCGCCCAGTGCGCGAGCGCCAGCGTGGAGCAGAAGATCGGACCGGGGTGGTTCTCGAGGAAGGCCAGGTCGGCGCGCGCCGCCGCGAGTTCAGCCGGCCGCTCCCGGAGCTCGGTCCGATCCTCGGCCAGGCGCGCCGGCAGCGCGAGCAACACCGTCAGCCCCACCGCGATCGAGGCCACCGCCCGCACCGCGTCGTGCGTGTCCGGCGCCGAGCGCACCGCTCGGGCCAGGTGGTTCACCCCGAGCGCGGCGAGCGCCGAGGCTGCGAAGACGGCGTCGTAGACCACGTTGTAGTTGATCCCACCGCCACCGGCGAAGACGGCGCCGGTCAGGAGACCGATACCGCCGACCAGCGCGAGGAGGTCGACCCGCGGATCCCGCCGACCCAGCGTCACCGTGAGCAGGCCAGCTCCCAACACCGGCGCGAGCGGGACCAGCCAGGCGGCGATCATGTTGGCGGCGCGGTAGGCGACGAAGGTCCGCGCGTGACCGAGGACGCCGGCGAAGAGATCGCTGCCGTGGGCCAGGAACATCGCGAGCACGCCCACGGCCACCAGAGCGACCCCCGTCGACACGAAGCGCGGCGCCTGTGCCCGGCGATGCCACAGCATCCAGACCACCAGGGCGAGCGGAACGGCCACCAGGTTGTGTTTCACCGTGCCACCGAGCACGACCAGCACCAGCGACCCGAGGCGTGCCCGGGGGTCGTCGAGCCGGCGGACGAAGAGGGTCAATCCGAGGAACTGCAGTGCGTGTCCGAACAATTGTGGATCGTTCATGGCCACGTACTGGTCGTAGTGGACGGTGACGAGACCCAGGGCGAGCACGGCGGCGAGGACTCCGATGGCCCGGCAGGCAGCGATCGCCGAGGCGATCCGACCGACACAGACGACGACCACGATCAGCGAGACGAGTGCCACCACGCGGCCCGCGACGAGCGGATCTCCGAAGATCGCACCGAGCACGGCCATGACCAGGAAGGAGGTCGGCGGGTAGTTGTTGAACACCGGGGCGCCGGGCTCCGGGTACAGGTCGCCGCCGTGCATCACCGTGTCGGCGTGCAGCGCGTTCCAACCCTCGTTGTAGTTGCGGCTGACGGGATCGCCGATCGAGACCACGGGTTCGACCAGCGTGGCGACGGCACACAGGGCCAGGAGGGCGACCGCCAGGCGGGTCCAGCCGGAGCGCGGCATGCTGTTCCTTCGACCCGATCCGGCGGATCCGGGCGCGTTCGCACAGAGACGAAGGGCAGAGGGAGCATCGAGTCCACCGCTCCCGATCACGAAGCGTAGAGCATAACACGGGGCATCTCCGGAGCCGGCGTGTGGATCCGGCGACAACGGATCGCCTCTCAACCGTAGATGCGGATCAGCCAGTAGATCCCGCCGACCACGACCAGCCCCGCCACGACGGCCAGCGCGATCTTCCACGCACTCCACGGCCGGTCGCCCTGGACCTCGCCCGTGGCCGCGTTCACCACCACCTGGTAGCTCTTGCCCTTGTAGCGGTAGGCGAGCATCCACACCGGTAGCAACAGGTGCTTGAAGGTGGCGGCGTCGAAGCGCGACCGCAGGCTGGTGATCTTCTGCACGTCTCCACCGATGCGCCGGCGGGTCTCGGCCTCGACCGCCTCGCGCATGCGTTGCTGGCCGGTGTGGAAGCCGTCCTCGAGCGGAACGTCGTAGGTCCGGGCGAGGAAGCCGGCGAGCAGGCTCTCTTCGAAGGGAACGCAGCGGTCGAGGGGCCAGGGTTCGAGTGCGCGCAGACGCTGCGACGGCAGACCCAGCCCGGCGACGACCAGGACGTCGTCGAAGAAGCGCTGGAAGTCACCCGATCGCGGCGACCAGCGCGTCTTGCGGACTCGACGGCGGTTCTTCCCGCTGCCCACGGTCACCCAGTAGTGGTCGCCACGCATCCCGGTGTACTGGTTGCTGGTGAGGCTGTCGAAGGTCCAGTAGGGCAGGTACACGCCCTCGAAGCGCCCCTGCACGCCACGCTTCTTGAAGTCGTTCGGGGCGAACCAGAGCTTCTGCACCCACCGCGCCAGGTTCTTGCGGGCCGTCTTGCGGTCGACCCCGAAGGGCAGCATGCCGTCGACCGGGATGCGACCGTGCGCACGATGGGCCGTGCTGCTCTGGATCGGGACCCCGCAGTAGGGACATTCACTGCTGGTCAGCGTACCCGTGAACTGCACGGTGGCTCCACAGGACTCGCAGTCGATCTCGCGCAGGTCCGACTCGGTGCTCGCCGCCGCCTCGGTGCGCTGCGTGGCCTGGCCGCGAAGGACATCGTCGAGGTCGCGTTCCTCGATCTCGTGCTCGGGATCGAGATCGATCTCCTTCGTGGCCCCGCAATACGGACACTGCAGCTGCTGCACGCCGACGTGGAAGCGCAGGTCGGCCCCGCAGGACTCGCAGGGGAACAGACGCCCTTCGTCTTCGGGGCGCGTGGTCGACGCGTCCGTGCTCGACGCCGCGGACGCTTCGGGCAGCGGGGGGAGATCGCGCTCGGCCATGGTCGACCCTAGGATTCCGCCGGCGGCGGGGGCGGAGGCGGCGGCGGCACGAAGTGCGACGCCAGTTGCGGGACCTGGGCGGCGGCCACCCAGCCCGGCATGCCCTGTGTCCACACCAGCGTGCTCGACGTGACCTCGCCCGAGGCGATGCCCGCGGCCATCCGGTTGGTGTCGAAGGGTCCTCGGCTCTGACCCTCGACGGCCACGTACCAGGCAGCCGGCGGCGGAGGCGGCGGGGCGGTCGGCTGCTGCTGCGCACCGGCCCCCATGGGCATGCCGCCCATCATCTGGTTGGCCATGGCGAAGCCCATGCCCAGGCCCATGCCCTCGGCCGCGCCGCCCCCCGAGGGGTTCTCGGCGGCGGCGGTCATGGCCTGGCCCATCTGGTACTGCTGGAAGCGCTGCATGTCGCCGATCACGCCCATCTGGGTGCGCGTGTCGAGTGCCTTCTCCACTTCCTCGGGCAACGAGATGTTCACGATGAACAGCTGCGGCAGGTCGAGTCCGTACTCGTCGTCGACCTGTTCGAGCACGGCCTGACGCAGCTTCTCGCTCATGGCCGTGTAGTTGGCGGCGAGGTCGAGCGCGGCGATCTCGGACTTGCCGAGCATGTCGGCCAGCGTGGTCGCGATCATCGAGCGCAGCAGCTCGTTGATCTCGCCCGTCTCGAACACCCCGTCGGTACCGACGAGCTCCTTCAGCAGTGCCTTCGGCTCGTTCGCGCGCAGGGCGTAGGTGCCGAAGGCCCGCAGGCGGATGGGCCCGAACTCCGGATCGCGCAGCATGATCGGATTCGGAGTACCCCACTTGAGGTCGGTGATCTGCCGCGTGCTGACGAAGTAGACCTCGCTGCGGAAGGGGCTGTCGAAGCCGTACTTCCAGCCCTGCAGCGTGCTCAGCACGGGAAGGTTGTCGGTGGTGAGTCGGTAGTTGCCGGGCTCGAAGACGTCGGCCACCTCACCGCGATGGACGAAGATCGCCATCTGTCCCGGACGGACGATCAGCTGGGCGCCGTTCTTGATCTCGTTCTGGTAGCGCGGGAAGCGCCACACGAGCGTGTCCCGCGTGTTGTCGATCCATTCGACGATGTCGATGAGCTCGCCGCGGAGCTTCTCGAACAGTCCCATGAGGGCTCTCCCGCGATGGAGTGTCTCGTGCGCGGAGCGCGGCGAGGGTAGGCCGGGGCGCGGCGGCGGTCAACGCGCGGGCTCAGTCCCAGCGCGATTCGTCCTCGCGGCGGGTGAACTCGACGGTGCGGCCGTCGGCCATCAGATCGCGGATCCGTCTCGGCACGCCCTCGCCGTCGAGCTCGACCAGGCCGATGCTGCTGCCGTTCAACAGGCGACGGCCCGACGGCGTGCCCTCGGGCTTGCGCGGGATCACCCGCATGCGCCGCCGCCGCGTGAACCAGTTCAACGGCGATCGAGGCGAGTACAACCAGCGGTTCGCCCGGTCCAGACGGTCGAGCAGGGTGGACGGGAATTCGTTGCGCACCCCGCTGCTGCAGATCTGCCAGATGTCCGGCCCCCGCTCGCGGCCGCGGAGCTCGACGTCGTACACGAACGAGTAGTGAACGTCGCCCGACAGGATCACGAAGTTCTTCGGGGTCCGGCGGTGGCGAAAGATGTTGAGGATGGCGTGCGCCGCGCCCGGGTGCGCCATCCAGTTCTCGGCGTCGACCATCAGCGGCTTGCCCAGCCACGTGAACACCCGCTGGATCGCCTCGATCAGCTTCACGCCGAACACCGGTGCGGGCGAGACGAGCAGCACGGCCGGCAGGTCGCGCAGGGTGCGCTGCATGTCCGTGAGCGCCTCCCAGTCGAGCAGACCCGACGGCTGGCGCGCGGCGACCTCGCTGCGCCAGCGGCGAGTACGGCTGTCGATCACCACCAGCGGAGGCGAGGTGGGCCACTGATAGTCCCACTGCTCGAAGCGCAGCAGACGGTGGATGAGGTCGTCGTGGCCATCGGTGCCGGGCCGTTCGAGGATTGCGGCGATGGTGTCCACGAGGTCGTCGTCGAAGATCTCCGGGCGGTTCCCCCAACCCTGGTGGACGGCGTAACCGATCAGCGCGTTGCCGATCACCCGGCGCGAGAAATCGTGCCCGTAGGCGATCTCCTCCCACTCGCGGCTCAGGTTCCAGTCGTCGGTCACGTCGTGGTCGTCGAAGATCATCGCCACCGGCAGGTGCGCGAACACCCGGCGCACGGCCGGCAGGTGACGGACGAACTCCTCGATCACCTTCCGCTCGGTGTCGTACTCCTCGCGGTGCTCCGGATCGAGACCCGACGGTGGATCGAGGTCGACCCCCTCCCACCCGACCGGCGACCAGGCGAGCAGGTACATGGCGAGCACCTCGCCCAGCGTGATCAGATGGTTCTGCGCGCTCGCGCTGGTGAAGATCGGCTTCTCCACGCCTCCGAACAGGATCTCGACCAGGGCACGGTTGTGTGGCCGGCTCGGCAGCAGTCCTTCGCGCCCGTAGTAGGTCTTCGGATGTCGATACAGCGCGTCGGCGTCGTCCAGATCGGGAGCGCCGGTCTCGGGCAGGGGCTCGGTGGGCAGACCGAGCCGGGGGATCAGCTGGTGGATCGCCCACAGCAGCGGACCGGCGACCTCGTCGGCGTAGACCTGATCGCCGGTCAGGACGACGAACGAGGGCCACGGGGGCGGATCGTTTTCGGCCCGTCGCGCCTTCGCGAGCATCGTGTCGACGGCAGCGAGAGCATCGCCGCCCGGATGGTGCGGCTTGCGGCAGGACCCGTGCAGGAACGATTCGACCCGCGCCGGGATCCGGAAGAAGGGCCGGTCGTGGCCCTCGTGGCAGAGGTCGGGCGCCCAGTCGCGCGCGGCGTGCCACTCGTCTCCCGCATCACCGGCGGGTCGGAGGTGCAGGTCGTAGGCGACCCACGCGTCCGTCGGCAGGGGATCGTCGAGGGCGAGGTCGATCAGGACGTAGTGGAGGTGCTCGCCGGCGCGCAGGATGCGGAGGGAGCCGTCGTCGAGTTCGACACGTCGCGTGTCCGTCGTTCCCTCGGGCTCGAGCTCCACGCGGACACGGACGGGGTCGCGGGTCGCCAACCACAGGCAGACGCGATCGGGCGTGACGCGCCGCAGGATCGGTCCGGCGAGGACCAGGGGTGGAGTGTGTCGGTTCAAGATCGGATCCACGGGGCGGAGCCAGGAGCCGCGTCATCCTACCCGTCCTCGGACGCGGTTCCAAGCCGACGGATCACGACGACACGCGCGACCGGGGCGGGGATTCAGTCGACCACTGCCCCCACGGTGACGATCCACCCCAGCGCCAGCAGCGAGGTCACGAGCGCCGTTCCCAGCCCGAGGACCAGCGGACGCGGTCCGATCGCACGCAGCGATCGCAGCTTCGTTCCCAGCCCCACGCCGGCCAGCGCGATCAACACCAGCAGCTTCGCCACCTCGCCGCCGTCGCGGGCCAGATCACGACCGACGAGATCGCCCGCGGCCTCGACCCAGCCCACGGTGTTCACGACCGCGAGCAGCAGGAAGCCGACGACGAAGCCCGGAACCGAAGCACGGACCCGTCGCGACCAGGAGCCCGACCGCACGGAGGCGGCTCCGCCGTGCAACCACCCCACGACGACGATCACGAAGCCCATGAGCGCATTGCGGGTGAGCTTGACCGCGGTGGCGACCTCTCCCGCGGCGTCACCGCGCGCGAAGCCGGTGGCGACGACCTGCGACGTGTCGTTGACCGCGGTCCCGACCCAGGTACCGAAGGAGGCGGAGGTCATGCCGAGCAAGTCGCCGAGCACGGGGTAGACGAACACCGCGATCGTGCCGAACAGGGTGTTCACCGCCACCGCGTACGAGAGTTCTTCGTCGCGCGCGCCGATCACGGGGGCTGTGGCCGAGATCGCCGAGTTCCCGCACACGGCCGTCCCGACGCCGATCAGCGTCGACACCCGCCGGCTCACTCCGAGTGCCCGACCGGCGAGGTGGGCGACGAGCAACGCGACCGTCATGAGGACGACCACGAGGACGACCGCACGCGCGCCGATCGCACCGACTTCCTGGAGGGAGAAGCGCACGCCCAGGATCACGATCGCGGCACGCAGCACCGTGTGGAAGGCGAAGCGCACCCCGGGTTCGAAGCTCGGACGCCACGGAATCAGCCGCCGCGCGAGCAGGCCGAGCCCGACGGCGAGCACGATCTCGCTGATGCCGGCCTGCAGGGTGGGCGGCAGCAGGGCGTGTGCACCACGGGCCGCGGCGGCCACGGCCAGGGCGAGAAGGACGCCAGGGAGGAGAGTGGGGCGGGTCACGTCGTCGACGCCGCGTCTAGTCGTGCCTCGACAGCACCGTCGGACCCGGCACCAACAGCGAGCGATCGAAACACAGCGGCGAGACCGTCGTCGATTCCGCCGGAGGCGACACGTCGGCGGGCTGCAGCCGTCCGAAGGAGATCGCATGGCTGCGCACCCGTGGCAGCAGCACGCTGCCGTCTCCCAGTCCGAGCGACTCGCACGCGAAGCCCCTGACGTCGAGATCCTCGGCTGTGTACGGCCCCTCCGGCGCATCGGCCGACGCTGCCCGCAGGCGGTCCCGGCTGGTCCAGAACAGCCAGAACCGTCCGCGATACCGGGTCAGCGTGGGCGACTCGGCGACCGGGCCCGCCGTGACCAACAGCGGCCGGCCCCAGTTCCATTGCTGCAGGTCGGTCGATCGCGCGGTCGCGATGCACTGCCTTTCGTCGTGCAGACGCACGGTGACGAAGAGGACCCACTCGCCGTCGTCGTACCACAGCATGGGATCGCGGAGGTCGTCGCCCCACGGCTCGCCGGCACCCCACAGCGAGAACGACGGATCTCCCTCGAGCACCATCGGTGTCGGCTGCCACGTGTGCAGATCGTCGGACACGGCCGACAGGATCCGCTGGACGTTGTGTGCCTCCGCCCCGGGTCGGTACACGACGCCGGTGTAGAACATCCACCACCGCCCGTCGTGACGGACCACGTGCGGGGCCCAGGTCTCGGTCTCGGCCACGGCGGGCTGTCTCAGATCGATCCGCTCGTGGGCCGTCCACTCGGCCAGGTCCGGCGAACTGGCGTGCTCGAAGTCGACGCCGCCGCCCGAGGACCAACCGGCGCCCGGCCGGGTGGCGAAGAGGTGGAAGCGATCTCCGTCGTGCACCAGCGCGAAGTCCTTGAGCGACGAGCGATCGGACGGACGGTAGGACAGGGGCACCGACGACGTGCAGAACGGCGCCGGCACGAAGTGCGAGTCGACGAACGGCGACGCGGGGTCGTCGTCGGCCGAGCAACCCGTCAGGACGGATACTGCGCCCGTGACGAGAAGTGGAAGGAGGGAGGCGGAGCGTTTCAGGGCGTCCTCGTCGCAGGTGGAAACGGATCAGGAACGCTACCACAGTTCCCGGAATCGAGCATCTCGACATCCGTGACACGACGGGGGCCCGGGACCCGTCGGGGTCCCGGGCCTCGACCCTTCGAGTGCGCGAAACGCTACATGTCTTCCTCGGCGATGCCCATCCCACTGCGGTCCGGCCCCTCCGGGACCTCGGGCGGCTCGTAGGGGTTGCGCTCGATCTCGGCCAGCATGTGTTCGATCGCGGCCTCGAGCTGCGGATCGACACCCTTGGCCAGTGGCTCGGGATCGGCGACGACCTCGATGTCGGGCTCGACGCCGTGACCCTCGATCCCCCACGTACCGTCCTTCTCGAAGTACGCGAAGCTCGGTACCGAGAGGAACGCGCCGTCGATGATCGGCCGGCTGCCGGAGATGCCCACCAGACCACCCCAGGTGCGCTCGCCGATCAGCTTGCCCAGTCCGGCCTGCCGGAAGTAGGCCGGGAAGGCGTCGCCGCCGGATCCGGCCAACCCGTTGATCAGCATGCACTTCGGCCCCTGATGGCTGTCCGGCGGCCACGGGAACGACCGGCGCTCGCCGTCGCGCGTGGCCCAGTAGTTGGTCCGCGGGCGGTTCAGCAGCTCGATGAAGCGCGTCGGGATCTGACCGCCGCCGTTCCACCGCTCGTCGATGATCAGCGCGTCCATGTGGCGCTGTCCGTAGAACTGGCGGAAGAGGTCGTTCTGACCCCCGCGACCGGTGTTCGGCACGTAGATGTAGCCGACCCTGCCGTCGGTCGCCTCGTACACGCGCTGTCGCTTCTGCTCGATCCAGTGGCGGTAACGCAGACCCGAGTCGCTCGACACGGGCTCGACGAGCACCTCGCGCGCGTCGTCGTCCAGGCGGGGCTCCTCGCTCACGGTCAGGCGGGTGACCTTGCCCGCGGTGCCGATGAACGCGACCCACGGATCGACGGTGACGTCGAGCTCCTGGCCGTTGACGGCCAGCAGGTAGTCGCCCTCGTTCACCTCCCCGCTCGCGCGGTGAAGGGGCGAGCGCGCGTCGGTGTCCCAGGGCGCGCCCTCGTGGATCTCGGCGATGCGGTAGGCGCCGTCGTCGACTTCGAAGTCCACGCCCAGGAGTCCGACGTTGCGGCTGGGCGTGTCCTCGAGGTCACCGCCGCCGTGGTAGGCGTGGCCCACGTTGAGTTCGCTGATCATCTCGCGGATCACGAAGCCGACGTCGGCGCGCGAACTGCAGTCGGCCAGCATCTCGCGGTACTGGTCGCCCACGCCCTCCCAGTCGACACCGTGCATGCCGGGGTCGTAGAAGTAGTCGCGGTAGAAGCGCCAGCTGTCGGTGAAGATCTGCTCCCACTCCTCGCGCGGGTCGATCATGGTCTCGTAGCCGTCGACGGACACGGCGTCCTCGAACTTCTGATCGGGCTTCGCGTCGAGCAATGCGAAGCTCTTGCCCTTGCGCACCAGCAGCTTCTTGCCGTCGGCGGTGAGGCGGTAGCTGCCCACACCGCTGATCACGGTCTTCTCCTCGGGCTCGTCGGCGTGCGGGTCGTAGGTCTTGATCCCGCCGTCCGGACCCCAGCCGCCGGTGCGATAGATCAGGGCTCCACCGTCGACCACGTCCAGGTTGCCGTAGCTGCCACCGTCGAGGTCGAGCTGCACGCCGCGGTCCTCGAAGCCCTCGAGGTCGATGACCAGGGCGGGTTCTTCCTCCTCGGCCTCCTCGTCCTTCTCCTCGTCGCCGTTCTCGGCGTCCTCGTCGCCGTCGGAGTCGTCCTCGGCCTCTTCGCTCCAGTCCTCGTGGTCGTCCTCGGGCAGGTGCGGCAGCTCGACGTCGGCGCGCAACGGCACCATGACGATCCGCTCGGTGTCGTCGTAGACGAAGGTCGTGCCCACGTCCTCGTAGGTGGGCGAGGTGAAGTCGCGCGACGAGACGTAGTAGAAGAACTTCCCCTCGCGGTCGAAGGCGGGATCGCCGTCGTCGAAGGTCCCGCTGGTGACCTGCGTCTTCTCCCCGGTCGCGACCTCGTACATCCAGATCTGGCCGTGCATGTTGCCACCTGCATCGGTGTACGCGATCCAGGCTCCGTCGTGCGACCACGACCACGAAGGCGTGTTGCCCCAGTGGTGCTGGTTCACCTTCGTGCGGTCGCCGCTCTCGACGTCGACCACGTACAGCGTGCCGGTCTTGTCGACGTAGGCGATCGATTCGCTCGTGGGGGACCAGTCCATGCCCTCCTTGTAGGGAGCGCCGAAGCGGCTCAGGCGGCGTGGCTCGTCCTTGCCGTCGCTCTGGCGGACGTAGATCTCGTACTCGCCGGTCTCGTCGCCGAAGTACGCGATCCACCGGCCATCGGGGCTCCAGGTGGGGAAACGCTCCGCGGTCCCCGAACTGCGGGTGAGGTTCATCGACACGCCGTTCTCGAGCGGTACGCTCCAGACATCGCCGCGCATCGCGACCAGGGCTCGCTTGCCGGTGCTCGACACGTTCCAGTTCATGATGTTGTCGCTGACGTCCACGCGCTCGGGGCGCAGATCGGGCCGCTCGCCGGGAATGGTGATCTCGAGCTCGGTGACGTCGCCGCTGGCGAGGTCGAGCAGGTGGATCCCCGATCCCATCTGGAAGACGATCTCGCCGTCCCCGTCGGGCCCCGGTCCCATCGACGGCGCCTTGACGTCGAAGTCCTCGAAGCGGGTCACCTGCTCGGGCGTCCCGTTCTCCGGATCGATGCGCCACAGGTTCCAGCGGTGCTCGGGTCCCTGATCACTCAGGTAGTAGATCACGCCGTCGTGCCACATGGGCTGGGTGTCGGTGCCCTCCCAGTCGGTGAGCCGTTTCGACTCGAAGGTCTCGAGGTCGAACAGCCACAGGTCGGTGGACATGCCGCCGCGGTAACGCTTCCAGGTGCGGTGGTCGCGGGTCCAGGGCGTGAAGGCCAGCCTGCGGCCCGCGTCGTCGACGGCGGCCATGGCGCCGTACTCCACCGGCAGCTTCTCGGGCAGGCCGCCCTCGGGCGACACGGTGTAGAGCTGCAGGTTGTTGCGGGGTGCTCCCTCCGCACTGCTCGCGAAGAGCAGCAGGTCGTCGTCGGTCCACTGCTGCAGGACCTCATTGGCCGGATGGTGCGTCACGCGGTGTGCGATCCCACCCTCGACGTCGATCACGTAGAGATCGGTGTCTCCCTCGTAGTTGCCGACGAAGGCGATCCGCTCGCCGTCGGGGTCGAAGCGCGGCCGGCTCTCCACACCCGGAGGCGCGACGAGCTTCGTGGCGGTACCACCGTCACGGCTCACCGTCCAGATGTCGCCGGCGTAGACGAAGGCGACGCGCTCGGCGCTCACGGTGGGGTGGCGCATCATTCCGCCGTGCGGAGTGATGTCGGCCCGCGCGGGCGCGACGACGAGGATCGACAGGAACGACACGAACAGAGCGCGCACGACCGGACGGGCGTCCACGCGCAGTGGATTCGGCAACGGAGTCACGGGGCTCTCCCAGGACGAGGATTCGAACTACCGCGACGGCGAGGAACGCGGATCGACTCGGGGGGTGCATACGCACGAGTCCGCCCGGCGGTTGCACGGGCGGACCCAGTGAAGGTAGGGAATCCGAGGGCGACGACCAACGCGGCGCTGCGCCGCTGGAGGTCACCGGCGACGAAGGACGTGATCCGTCTGCATCACTGACCGATCACCGCATTGCCGTTCTCGCCGTCGAGGACCATTGCCCGGAGCACGGTCAGCGACTCGGCGTAGTTCCCCTGGCGGATGATCACCGTGCCTCCGGGCTCGACGGCCTTCACGCCCTCGTTGACGGTGTCGAAGGGATTCGTCGGGCCACCGATCTCCTGTCCGGTGTACGAGGCATCGACCCACACCGTACTCAGATTGCGGATGTCCCAGCCCATGTCGACGAACATGCCGAGGGTCACCCGGCCCGGGTAGTGGATCGTCTCGGCGAAGCTCAGCGAGAAGGTCATGAGCGCGTCGTCGGTGCCGTTGAAGTCCTCGTCGAGATGCGAATAGCTCGAGCCGAAGTCCCAACTGCTCGGCGCGTACAGCGGAACGCGGTTGCCTCCGTTCAGGATGTTCGCGGAGGTTCCGTCGAAGAACACGTCGTTGCTGGTGAGCTGCGTGCCCAGCGCGGACGAGGGACTGGTGTACGAGATGAGAGCGGTACCGTTGAGATTCTCCGTGAATCGGTCGTAGATGAACGGGTCGCTGGTCCCACCCCCGAAGCAGCCGTCACCGGCCGTGCCGTTGCACTCGTCGTTGCCGGTTCCGTTGTCCACGACCATGCTCCCGGCGAACCCGAGCCCGTGTCCGATCTCGTGGATCACGACCGTGATGAAGTCGAACTCCGAGCTGGTCGCCTGACCGTCGGGCTCGAAGTGCCAGGTGAAGTTGCTGTTGAAGTTGGCCCGGATCTCGGCGTTCGATCCGTTCTGGTCCGACCCCGACAGCTCGTTGGCCAGGGCGACCGGATACCAGGTGTTCGAGCGCGGCGCGTTCGTGAAGTTCTGGTACCAATCACGGGGACCGGCGCTGCCGAGGGTGTTCGCGGCGAGGTCGTTGCGCCAGCAGGCGTCGATCTCGATGGTCTCCGATCCGTTCAGGATCGCGGCCCAGACGCTGGCAGCGAACTCGAACGCCTCGCGAGCATCGGTCGGCCACGGCGTCACGTTCGCCGACGGACAACTCGCCGGATTGAAGTTCACGACGATGTTCGCGGTCTTCTCGTCCATGCGCTGACGGACGGCGGGCGGGACGGGCACGTAGAACTCCCGGACCTCCCCCGAGGCGACCAGGCCCCCGTGGTCGTGCGCGTGGCCGTGGCCGGGCGCGTGGTCGGGACCGGCGACCGTGGTGACCGGCAGGAGCATCAGCGCACACAGAGCGATGGTCTTCGGCTGGATCATGATCGATCTCCGATGCGTCTTCGGGAAACGGTGCGCACTCACTGCAACGACACCAGCAGGAGGACCATGCCCGTCCCCGACTCCAGACCGGTCATGGCCTTGCCGAGGATCGCACCGGTCGCGCGGGCGTGATCGGTGACCTTCATCGCGTGCCCGGGCGTGGGCGAACTGGTGAGCAGGTCGCCCGGTTCGATCGCGCCGTGCCGCGCGTCGACCTTCACGTACACGCGGCCGGTCAGGGCCACCGGATGCTCACCGTCGGCCTCGCTGCCGCGCTGGCCCATGAGCATGCCGGGATTCACGCCGCCCGCGCCGCTGATCACACCGGCGACGCGCCGGTCATAGGCGCGGTCGGAGATCCGCAGGTCGCCGGGCGCACCCGGGTCGATCGACACCACGCTGCCCGGCTCGATCTCCTGCTGCTCGAAGGGCGTCACGTCGAACTGCTCGGACAGGTCCGATCCGCCGCGGATCTCGACCACGTCGACCACGATGCGGCTGGAAGTGCCGCCGCCGTAGTTCGACGCGATCGTGACCGCTCGCTGGCCGGCGGCGTTGTCGATCTGGATCTCTCCACCGCGATCGCTGGTGCCGAAGCCCCCGTGTCCGAGGATGCGGACTCCGGTCGTCCCGTCGCCCTGATCGACCTCCACCAGACCACCGTTTCCGGAGGTGTAGTCGCCGAGGATGTTGACGGTCTGGCGGTCCTGGCTGTTGCGCAGGCTGATCTGTCCGCCATCGCCGATGTTCCCGTCGATCTCGATGGTCTTCGTCCCGTTCTCGTCATTGAAATTGGCGACGCTGCCGCCGCTGGTCGACGCGGGATCGTCGGCGTAGATCTCCACCGTCGTCACGGCCGATCCGTCGGTCAGCAGCACCTGGTCGGTGGCGACGGCGCCCTCGGCCGCGGTGGTCTGCACCGTTCCGTCGGGGAACTTGAAGCCGCCGCTGGTCGAATGGATGGTTCCGACCACCTCGAGCTTCGACTGGGGCGTGAGGGTCCCGATCCCGACGTCCCCACTGCGCTCCACGGTGAGTCGCTCGCCACCGTTGTAGAGGCGCCACGAGTCGGTCCCGCCGTGCAGATAGGTCCAGGCGCGCGTACCGCCGGCGTCGAAACCGATGAAAGGCCAGGCGTCGGCCCCCTCGGTCGACATGTACATGCCGCCGTAACCGGTCGTCGCCGGCGAGCGCACACCGAAGACTTCGGCGAAGGTCAGGGGCGTGGAACCGTTGATCCCCACGAAACCGCTGTTGGTGTTCGTGATCCCGGTACCGTCGAGCTGCCACACACCGTCGCCACTGGCCGCGTTCAGGGCGTGGATCGCGTAGGGGACGGGTGTCAGCTCCTGCCGCGGCAGGAGCGTGTCGTAGGGCTCGGCCCCTCCGGGACCGGTCGACGGCGTGCGCACCTGGATCTGCAGGAAGCGCGCGTCGCCGGTGAAGGCGCTCGCCCCGAAGTCCAGATCGACACTGAACACGCCCTGTTCCACGGGCACCGCGTAGAGGAACAGGTCGCTGCCGATCTGGTTGCCACCGGTGGCGGCGTCGTAGAGGGCGAAGACGAAGTCGGCATCACCGCTGACCTCGACGCCGGACTGGACGAGCTGGCCCTGGTAGGTGAATCCGGTTCCGGCCGGTGTCTGCGCAACGGTCGCCGCGGGAGCGAGGACCACGATCACGACGAGTAGAAGAGCGAGGATTCTCATGCTGGGTCTCCTGGGATCCGGTCGGGCTACTTGACCAGGGTCATCTTCTGGGTCTGGGCCCGACCGTCGGCGATCAGGCGAACGAAGTAGACGCCGCTGGCGACGCCGCGGCCGTCGTCGGCACGCCCGCGCCAGACCAGCTGGTGCGAGCCGGCAGGGCGGACGCCGTCGACGAGGGTGCGGACGCGCCGCCCGCGAGCGTCGAGAACCTCGACGCGGACCGGCGCCTCGTGGGCCAGGTCGAAGCGGATCTCGGTCCGCGGATTGAAGGGGTTCGGGAAGGGCGCCTTCAGCTCGGTGCGGCCGGCGACGGGCGTGTCGCCCACACCGGTGGCCGTGGGCTGGGCGCCGTGCCAGAACCCGCCACGGATCTCGAGGTCACCGCCGGACGCGAAGGAGTCGGAGCGCCCGGCGTCGGGCTGACCAGAGGTCCCGCTGAGCGTGAAGGTGTTCCCCACGGAGGTTCCCCCACCCCCGTCGACGGTCGCCTGGAACAGTGCGTCCTGGCCGAGCGCGTAGGCGGTCCAGCTGATCAGCGGGACCAACAGCACACCGAGCGCCAGCGAGAGACGCTGCTTTCGACTCATGTTCGACCTCTTCCACGCTGCAGGGGGACGGGTGTCGCCTCTGTAGTGGTACAACGGCATCATGTCATGAAACCGGACAGGCGATTTCACCGGCGCAGCGCGATGACCATGCCCGCGCAGATCAGCAGGGCACCGCCCCACTGCCACCCCTGCAGCACTTCGCCCAGGTACAGGAATCCGAAAGACGTCGCGAAGAGCGGCTCGGTCGCGTAGATCACGCCCGCACGGCTCGGATCGATCCGGAACTGGTATCCGTTCTGGATCCAGAAGGCGAGTGCCGTGGCGAAGAGGCCGGCGAGCAGGGCGTTCGTCCACACGAACGCGGCGTCGGGCAGCAGGCGGGCCTCGAGGAGCCACGCTCCGGCGGCCGAGAGCAGGGTGGCGATCGCCACCTGCAGGACGAGCAGCGGCGCGAAGGTCTCGGGGGTGGAGAAACGACCCACCAGCAGCACGTGCAGGGCGAAGAACAGGGCGCTGGCGAGCACCAGCAGGTCACCGGTGATCGCCCCGTCGAGGGACTCGTCGCGGGTGAGGAACAGCAACG
The DNA here is from genome assembly GCA_035268685.1 of Candidatus Krumholzibacteriia bacterium. NCBI lineage: Bacteria > Candidatus Krumholzibacteriota > Candidatus Krumholzibacteriia > Candidatus Krumholzibacteriia bacterium. The sequence goes on from DATFKK010000158.1 coordinate 20,778, forward strand.
CGACGCCCAGCAGTGACACGACCGCGGCCACCCGGACCGCTCCGGCCACGCGCAGCCCGAAGAGCCCCGCCGCCAGCAGCGGCACGAGGATCACCCGGAGCCCGATCACGAACCCCGCCCGGGGCGTGGTCGTGTGGACCAACCCCGCGTTCAGGAAGGCGTAGGCGAGGAACAGTGCAATGCCGGTCACCACCCCGTGCGACCACGTCGACCTCGTCGCGCGCGGCAGCGTGCCCCCGTACAACGCCGCGAGCGGGATCAGGGCGATCCCGAAGCGCAGCCAGAGGAAACCGAGCGGCCCGATGGCACCCATGCTCTCCCGGATCAGTGGATAGCCCCATCCCCAGAGTGCAGGGACGAGCAGCAGCACCAATCCGAGCGGAGGAGAGCGGTTCGCGAGCGGTGGGATGGCGGCACCTCTCCGGGGGTCGAGGGACGCGACGACCGTCGTGACTTCCGCGACGGAAGTGGAGTTCCGGCGCGGATGGCGGGTCACCGTCCCACGTCGGCTTCCGCGAAGAGAACCGGGGACCGCCCCAGGACCGTGTCCGTACCGCCCCGTCGATCGACCCTCAGGCCGCTCCGCGCACTCGCAGCCTGCGTTGCCGCGCGCGCCACGCGTCGGTGCTGTAGATCGCCAGCGCGATCCAGATCACGAGGAAGGCCGTGAGTCGGTCGACGTCGATGGCCTCGCCGAAGACCCAGATCCCGATCAGGAACTGGATCGACGGTGCCAGGTACTGCATGAACCCGATCGTCGACAGGTCGACCCGCCGCACCGCGTTGCCGAAGGCCACCATGGGCACGGCGATCATCACGCCCGCGCAGAGCAGCAGACCATCGGTCGCCCAGCCGTGGTGCAGGAACCAGAGCCGGTCGTCGGCGCCCAGCCACACCAGGTATCCGACCGCCACCGGCCACATCACGGCGGTCTCGATCGACAGCGCCGCGATCCCCCCCAGCGACAGCCGCTTCCGCAACAGACCGTAGAACGCGAAGGTCACGGCCACGCCCAGCGACACCAGTGGCAGTTGCCCCGTGCGCACGAGCAGGAACCCCACTGCCGCCGCGGCCAGGCCCACGCTCCACCACTGCGCGCGCCGCAAGCGCTCCTTCAGCACCAGGAAGCCCAGCAGTACGCTCACGAGTGGATTGATGAAGTAGCCCAGGCTGATCTCGAGCACGCGGTCGTGCGTGGCCGCCCAGATGAAGATGAACCAGTTGATGCTCAGCAGGACCGTGGTGAGCAGGAGGGTGCGGCGCTTCTCACCGTGTCGCAGGAATTCGATCGTCGTGCGGCCCCCACCGCGGACCGCGAGGAGCGCGATCAGCAGCGGAACGAGCCAGGCGATCCGATGGGCGAGCAGTTCGGGCGCGGGCACCTCTCGCACGAGCCAGAAGTACAGCACGGCGAAGCCCCACCACAGGTACGCAGTGAGGCCGTAGACGACGCCGCGGCGGGTCTCGGTGGGATCGGCTTCGATGGTGGCCTGCCTCGGACGGAGCGGACGCGAGACCCGGAAGGGTAGGCGCGCGACGTCGTCCCCGCACGCCCCTCAGCCGGCGGGATCCAGCTGTGCTGCGGTGTCGCTGGCGTGCGCGAGGGCCGAAGGTGTGGTGCGACCCACGATCGCCGGTGCCTCGCGAATCAGTTCGTCGCGCTCGAGGGCGTCGACCATGAACAGCGCGAAGTCCACGCGGCGCGTCTTGTTGCTCTTCAACACGGGATCGCCCACGTGACGGCTCCACACCGGCAGACCCTGGCTCTCGCCCTCTTCGAGGTCACTACCCCGGACCACGGTCCATCGGGAGTCGCTGTCGAAGACCAGGCGCGTGGCCCGGACCTGATCGTCGATGTCGGCGATGCGCAGCAGTCGCAGGACCCGTCCGAAGCCACCGACCATGAACCGGAAGCCCCTCGGGTAGTGGTCCTGACCGTCGCGGGTGATGTGCCATCCGCACGAGAAGATCAGGCGCGCTCCGGGCGGAGCGTGATCGAGCACGGCCCGGGCGGTGCCGGTGGCGTAGCCGTGCACACCCCAGGGCACGAGCACGGTCAGCACGCCGTCGCAGCCGTCGACGGCACGGGCGACGACCCGCGGGTCGTTCGTGGGTCCCGGGATGATCGTGATCCGGTCGGCGACGTCGTCGAGCTTGTCCACACTCTGCGTGCGGCAGACCCCGATGACCTCGTGTCCGCGATCCAGCGAGTGGGCGATCATGTAGCGACCGAGCTTGCCGGACGCACCGACGATGCAGATCTTCACGGTTCTGGTTCCTGGATCGGGGGACCGGACTTGGTCGTTCGCACGGGATCCTAGCACGAGACGCGGGATCGCCACGCTTTGTTGCGGCCGGGGCCAGGATTCGCCTACGATCGGCTCGATGCTCTTCCCCGGTGCGCGCCATGGACGACGCCCAGGACGGATCCCGGTCGCGCCGCCACCTACGCGGCCGCGGTGCTTCGAGCAATCGCGCCAGTCGCTTCCTGCCGCGCGAGACGTCGATGATCGACGACGGGTGGGGAAGCGCCGAACGCGCGCGGTCCGAGGACGGCCGTCCCGCCACCTCCGTCACCCCCGAGCGCACGCGGTCGATCCTGACCCGCAACGACTCGCCCGACATCTTCTTCGATCGCTCGATCAATCCCTACAAGGGCTGCGAGCACGGCTGCGCGTACTGCTTTGCGCGCAGCACGCACGCCTATCTCGACCTGAGCCCGGGCCTGGACTTCGAGACGAAGCTGTTCAGCAAGCCCGAGGCGGCCGCCCGCCTTCGCGAGGAGTTGGCACGACCGTCGTACCGTCCGGCGGTGATCGCCATCGGCACGAACACCGATCCCTACCAGCCCGCCGAGCGAGATCTACGCATCACGCGTTCCGTGCTCGAGGTGCTCGACGAGTGCTCGCATCCCGTGGCGCTGGTGACCAAGTCCCGCGGGATCCTGCGCGACCTCGACCTGCTGACGTCGCTCGCCGAGCGTTCGCTCGTGCGAGTGATGTTCTCGATCACCACGCTCGATCCCGATCTCGCCCGGCGGCTGGAACCGCGCGCGTCGATGCCCGCGGCGCGGCTCGTGGCCATGCGCCGCCTGCACGACGCGGGCGTACCCGTCGGCGTGTTGGTGTCGCCGGTGATCCCGGCGCTCACCGACACCGAGGTCGAATCGATCCTCGAGCAGGCTGCGTCGGCCGGTGCGCGGTGGGCGTCGACCATCCTGCTGCGTCTGCCGCGCGAGGTGGCCGATCTGTTCGACGAATGGTTGGCCGAGCACGAACCCGATCGGCACGAGCACGTGCTGTCGCTACTCCGCCAGGCCCACGGCGGTGATCTGTACCGCAGCGAGTTCGGTCACCGCGGTCGCGGGGCAGGACCGTGGGCGGAGATGCTGCGGCGGCGGTTCGAGGTGGCCGCGCGGCGCTTCGGCCTCGGCACCGAGCGCGACGCGGAACTGCGGACGGATCTGTTCCGACGGCCGTTGGAGCGCGGCGGGCAGTTGGGGTTGTTCTGAGACGAAGCGCGTTCGGCGTCGGCGCGCAGTGGCTTCGACGAGGCCGTCCGATGGGTCCCGTCCGATGGCTTCCGTCCGATGGGCTCGGTCCGCCCGCGTCCGTCCGACGGCGTCGTTCAGCCTCCGCCCTCCATCGCCTCGAGGATCGTCCGCAGTGCCTCGGCATTGCCACGCGCGTCGTCGAGCGGGTCGTGGGTGTGTTCGGTGCGCCGCCATTTCTTCCAGCCATTGGTGGTCAGCGGCGCGCCGCGCCGCCCGGCGTCCAGGTCACCGATGCGTCGGGCCGAGAAGCCCGCGACGTTGCGGCCGGTGAAGTGGTGCGTGTAGGCGTTCCAGAACTGCCAGTCGTAGGCCGGATTGTCCGACCAGATCGTGATCCGCTCGCGCCGGGCGGTCTCCACGGCCCAGGCCTGGACTTCCTCCATCACTCGACGGGCGTCGCGTCCCTCGGTGCGTTGCCGCTCCCACGAGATCCCACTGACGTCGCGGGCCGCCTTCCACCCGCCGCCGTTCTGGTGGATCGGCTGGAGCAGGGCGGAGAATCCCTCCGTGGGGTCGGCCAGGGAGACCAACGCGAACGAGATCATGTTGAAGTCCAGCGGATGGGGACCGTCGGACTCGACGTCGAGGACGAAGTGGCTCTGGAATCGGCGCATGGTTCGTGGCGGTGCGGGAGGACGTGTGCCGGGAGGATTGTGCCCCGTGACCCGCGGTGGGTCCAGAGGTGCCGCGGGATTTCGCGGAACCCCGTGAGCGATGCCAACCGTAGGAACCATCATCCCCCGCCCCGGAGGTCGCCCATGAACGGCACACCGGCGCCGCATACGTCCCCTGCACGTCCGGAAGCCCGCATCGTCGTGGTCGTGGCGCTGCTCGTCGCGATCCTCGCCTTGGTCAACGCCCAGGACTACGTCGGGACAGGCCTGGCGCTCGTGGCCGCGGCATTGGCCTCCGGTGCACGGGCCGAGCGCGTGGGCTGAGTGCGCGAGCTCGACGCGTCGGCTTGACGGGCGGGCTTGACGGACGGGCCGAGTGCGCGGGCTGACGTCGGGTGCGACGACCGCTAGACTGACGGCTCCTCTCCAACCCCGAGGTCCGTCATGCGTCGCATCGTCCTGGCCCTGTTGCTGGTTCTCACCTCCGTCTCCCTGTTCGTCACGCCCGCCCGGGCTACCTATTCGATCGTCGCCCGCGATCCCGACACAGGACAACTGGGCGTCGCGGTCCAGTCGCACTGGTTCAGCGTCGGGGCGCTGGTTCCGTGGGCCCAGGCCGGGGTCGGTGCGGTTGCGACGCAGTCGCTGGTCGATCCCACCTATGGGCCGCTGGGCCTGGACCTCATGCGGGCCGGTCGATCGGCGTCGCAATCGCTGGAAGGTCTGCTCGTCGCCGACGCCCATCCCGAGATCCGCCAGGTCGCGATGATCGATGCGGACGGAAACGTGGCGGCACACACCGGCACGAACTGCATTCCCCACGCCGGACACGTGACCGGAGAGAACTTCAGTGTGCAGGCCAATCTGATGGATCGCGAGACGGTGCCGCAGGCCATGGCCTCGGCGTTCCGCTCGACCGACGGAGACCTCGCCGCCCGCATGTTGGCCGCGCTGCAAGCCGCCCAGGACGAGGGTGGCGACATCCGCGGCGAGCAGTCGGCGGCGCTGCTCGTGGTGAGCGGAACCCCGACCGGCCGCCCGTGGGCCGACGTCGTCGTCGACCTGCGCGTCGAGGACCACGACGATCCCGTCGGCGAACTCACCCGACTGCTCGAGGTCCACCGCGGCTACGAGAAGATGAACGAGGGCGACCTGGCCCTCGAGCGCGGCGACGTCGATGCCGCCCAGCAGGCCTACGGCGAGGCCCAGACCGTGCTCGGCGACAACCTGGAGGCGAGTTTCTGGTTCGCCGTGGCGCTGGCCAACGCCGGCGAAGACGATCGTGCCATCGCGATGTTCCACCGCATCTTCGAGCAGGGCGAGAACTGGCGACGTCTGACCCCGCGGTTGGTCGAGGGCGGCTTCCTGCAGGTCGACGAAGAAATGCTGGAACGGATCGTCGGGGAGTGAGGCCGGGCGTGGGTTTCGAGGCGTCGTGGCGCGTGCTCGCTTCCGCGGCGGAAGTGGGCGTGATGGCCGGGGCGGGATCTGCTTGCGTGGCGGAGGTGGGGGCGGCTTCCGCGGTGGAAGTGGGCTCGTGGACGAGTTGGTCGCCGAGCCCGTCGCCGACGGGCGGACTCGGCTTCGTGGGTCGACTCGCTCCTGTGAGGTCTCGGAAAGCGTTGTACGGTTCTTCGTGAATCATCCCCAGGTTCGTTCGTGAGGGGCTTGACAGGGTCTTTCGTGGGCGGATTCCGGAGTCGGGTCGCCAAGGGTTGGCTCTCCGTCTGACGTGGCTCGCTTTGCGTGTGTCGGCCGTTCGCGGCCGTCGGGACTTTCGCGTCTCGATGGTCGTCGTTCGTCGCTCTGGTGCTCTCTCAGAGCTTCGCGAAACCGGGTGTATACTGCCGATGAACCCGCCTCCCAAAGGGTTCGTCGAATCGTGCGGATCATCGAGAAGTTGGAGTCGCTGCGTCGGCGGGAGCACTCGGCGACCGTCGAGCTGATTGCTGCACTCGTGGAGTGCTATCGAACGAAGGCCTATCTCGACGCCGGGTACGAGTCGATCTGGGATCTGCTCGTGCGACGGTTGGACTACTCCTTCGCAGCGGCGTCGCGTCGCAATGCCGCGACGAAGATCGTGGCGCGGTATCCGTTCGTGCTGGAGATGCTGCGGTCGCATCGCACCTCGTTGACGGTGTTGGCGAAGGTGATCGGGCCGTTGAACTCGGCCGACGATCCGGTCGCGCTGTTGGAGTCGATCGACGGGAAGTCGCAGCGGGAGGTCGAGCGGATCCTCGCCTGCGGCCGGCCGGTGGCGAAGCCGGTGGAGCGGGTGCGTCGGCAGGTGGTGCGGAAGCCGACTTCGCAGCCGGCTCCGTTGTTGGCCGGCGGGGCGGGAGCTTCGTCGGGTGGTGCTTCCGGTGCGGAAGTGGCGATCGCCAGCGGCGCTGGAGTCGCGGCTTCTGGAGCGGAAGCGACGTCGAACGCCGGGCACAACGGGACTTCCTCGGCGGAAGCGGATTCGTCATCGCCCGCCGGTCCGACGCCCGCTCGCACTTCCGCGGCGGAAGCAACCACCGCCACCGAAGCAACCACCGCCACCGAAGCGGCCGCTGAACCGGAGACCGAAGAACGCGTCTCCCTCTCCTTCAGCCTGACCGCCGAGGACTACGAGTCCTTCGAACAGGCCAGGGCCATCCTCGCTCACAAGCTCCCGGCGAACATGTCGCTCGAGGACGCGTTCAACGAGCTGGTGGCGTTCTACCTCGCGAAGAAGAAGCCGGCCCGGAAGCAGTCCGCCGGCAGGGCCGAGCCCGGGCGATCCGCGAAGAACCCGACTCGCGGCCGGGCGAGCGCGCCGTCGACCGGGCCCTCGGTCGAGACCAATACCCAGGCCTCCAGGGATGAAGAGACCAGAACCGCGGCCAGCGACGACACGCGAAACCACGTTTCGACCGAAGTCGAGGGTGCGAACCGACCAGCACCCGCACCACGCTCCCGCCACGTCCCCGCCGACACCCGCGCCGCCGTCCTCGATCGCGACGGCCACCGTTGTACCTTCGTCGCTCCCGACGGCACGTGCTGCAACGCCACACGCAACCTGGAGATCGACCACGTCCAGCCGTTCGCACTGGGTGGATCGCACGAAGCCGAGAACCTCCGCGTCCTCTGCGCCGCGCACAACCGGCGCGCCGCCGAGCGCGTCTTCGGGCCGCTTCCGCGGCGGAAGTCGGGCGCGACCCGCTGCGGAGCCGATCGAAGAACGACGTCCTGAGATCCCGACGAAACACACCGGCACCCTGCCCGTGGCCGGCCGCCGGGGACCGGCCGTCGCATCGCCCGCCGCGGCCCGCCCGGGTCCGGCCATCGCGGGCCCTCCCTGCGCAGACTGGAACGACCGCCGCGCGCGGACGACCGACCGCTCCGGCTCCGGAGCGGTACCAAGTGATCATGATCACTTGGCATCAGCGGGCGTCCGGGCGGGCGGGGAACGTCGTAGACTTCGTTGCCGCGACACGTGGCCGGCCCGTACCTGGCGTGCCGCCGTTCCTCGCGCGGTCGTCGCATGCCGCGGTGCCGCACGGCACGGCGTCGTCCTCGAAGAGGAGGTGGTCATGCTCCGCGCCCCCCACCACGCGCTCCCGTCGCCGGCCGCGACGCTCGCGCGGCGGCTGGGCGTCCTCGTCACCGCCATCGCGTCGACGTGTCTGCTGCTCGTCGTCGGCTGTGGTGACGACGACGACTCCAACCCGACCGGTCCGGGCCGCGACTCCACCGTACCTCGCATCGCATCGGTCATGCCGATCGCCGATGACACGGCGGTCGACGACGGAACCGACTCGAAGGCCCCGGCCGCCTCCGCCTACCGGCGCGGCTCGGGCACGAGCGTCGTCATGGAGTTCGAGCCGGACCTGCCACCATCGTCGACGATCACGATCGTCATCACCACCGATGCGACGTCGATCACCGGCGAGCCCCTCGAGCAGGAAACGGTGTTCGGCTTCACCACCGGCGATGCCGCCGACGTCACGCCTCCCGAGCTCGTCTCGGTCGAGCCGGCCAATGGCACCAGCGTCGATCCGGCCACGTCGACGATCGTCTTCACCTTCAGCGAACCGATCGACACCGCGCGCTTCGAGCCGAGTACGATCGGGGGTCAGCTCCTGCTGCTGCTCGACGCGATCGACGACCGCATCGACGTCCGTGGCACCGCCGACCCGTGGCCGGTGGTCGACGGCCGGACACAGACATGGCGAGGCTTCGAGACGGTGACCGAGGGCGACGGATCCCCGCGGTTCGAAGGGTACGGCTTCACGCGCTCCTTCGAGGAACGGGCGGACGGAAGCGTGTACGTCCGCGACTTCCACGACGATCCGCCGGCGGAGGCCGACGAGTGGGATGTCTTCGAGCGCGACGGCAACGCCGTGTGGTACCTGGGCTACGGTGAACTCGACGAAGGCACGCCGGTCGAGGCGCGCTTCGCCGACCGTGTGACGTGGCTTCCGCTGCCACCGATCCCCGCCGCGGGCTGGAGCGGAGACACGACGACGCCCTTCGGCGACGTCACCGCGTCCCTGCACTACTCCGGCGCGGTGGTGTCGCGCGAGGACCTCTCCCTCGAACCGATCACCACCGTCGACGGCGGCCCCATCGGCCCCGTCGTGGTGTGGTCGGACTGCTGGAAGGTGTCACTGCAGTACGTGATCCGTGACGGCCCGACGTCCCTGCTCGAAGGTGACGCCACGCTCTGGCACGCCCCGGGCGTCGGACTGGTCCGCGAAGACACCGACGAGTGGGACCACGTCGAGGACCGCGTGGCCACCTACGACGAATGGCTCTTCACCTTCGCCGACGACGGAGGGAGCGGAGCGAAGGCACGACGGTGACCACGTCCTCCGATCGTGCACCCACCCCCGGAAGACCGCGCATCTCCGGGGGTGGGCATCGCTCCCACCGGCCTCAGAGCTTCGAGTGTGCTCCGTTGCAGAAGGCCTCGCCGGTTCCGTTGTGCTTGCAACCGCACAGGGCGACCTTCTTCGGCTCGGCGAGCTCGAAGACGATCGGCGCGAGGCCGGTTCCCTTGTGCGAGCCATCGCAGAACGGCTGACCCTCGGAGAGGCCGCACGCGCACCACGCGTACTTACCGGGCTCGAGCTCCATGACGTAGGGCGACTTCTGGGCGATCTGCGGATCCTGGCTCAAGGCGGCCTCCTCGTTCGGGTGCGGATTCCGGGCAGGGAGTACGGAACCCAGTCTAGGAAATCACGGTCCGAGGCACACCCCTCGATCGGAGTCGCCCATCACGCTGCCGAGGTCGGAGTCGCCTACCGCGCCAGGTGCTCGCTCACGAGGATCTTGCTGATCTCCTCGCGCTGGATCTGGTTCGTGCCCTCGTAGATCTGGGTGATCTTGGCGTCGCGCATGTACTTCTCGATGGGGTAGTCGCGCATGTAGCCGTAGCCGCCGAAGACCTGCACGGCGTCGGTGGTGACCTCCATGGCGACGTCGCCGGCATAGCACTTGGCCATGGCCGAATACATGGTCGGCCGTTCCTTCGGCAGCATGTCGACGTAGCGGGCGACGGCGTAGACCAGTGACCGCGCGGCTTCGACCTTCATGGCCATGTCGGCCATGATGAAGCGCAGACCCTGGAACGACGACACGGGTGTGCCGAACTGCTTGCGCTCGGTGGCGTAGTCCACGGCCAGGTCGAGCGCTCCCTGCGCGATACCGACGGCCTGCGCGCCCACGCCGGGGCGGGAGGCATCGAAGGTGCGCATGGCGGTGATGAAGCCGGTCCCCTCGCGACCGAGGCAGTTCTCGACGGGCACACGGCAGTCGCTCATGACGACCTCGCGGGTGGCCGACCCGCGGATTCCCATCTTGTCCTCTTTCTTGCCGAAGGACAGACCCTCGCTCCCCTTCTCCACGACGATCGCGCTGGTGCCGCGCGGACCCTTGGCGGGATTCGTGAGAGCGATCACCGAGTAGATGTCGGCCTCACCGCCGTTGGTGATCCACTGCTTGGTGCCGTTCATCACGTAGTGATCGCCGTCCTTGATCGCCGTGGTCCGGATCGCGGCGGCGTCACTGCCGGCCTGGTGTTCGGTCAGGGCGAAGGCACAGATCTTCTTGCCGGCGGCGATGTCGGGCAGCCACTTCTTCTTCTGTTCCTCGCTGCCGCCCAACACGATGGGCAGGGCGCCGAGCGCGCTGCCGGCGAAGGCCAGGGCAATGCCGCCGCAGGCCTTGCTCAGCTCCTCGGTGACCACCGCCATGTTCATGATCGGCGTGCCGTTGGCCAGACCGCCGTACTCCTCGTCGACGAACACGCTGAACAGATCCGCCTGGGCCATCTTCTCGACGATCGGCCAGGGGAACTCGCCGGACAGGTCGTACTCGGCGGCGACGGGACGGATCTCGTTCTCGGCGATCTTGTGGGCCAGATCGCGGATCATCTTCTGGTGTTCGGTCAGACCGTGGTCGAGCACGGGTTTCCTCCGCAGGCGTGGGTTCGGTTCGGCAGGAACGGCACGCGCGCCGGCGAGCGCGCGTACCGCGTCGGCGGGATCAGGTGGACGAGCCCTCGGGCCACAGCACGGGATGCTGGACGAAGACCTCGCCGCTCTCGAACACGACCCGCAGGCTCTCTTCGGGCATGATCTCGCGGCCGAAGGCGGTCACGCGGAAGCGCCCGTTCAACGAGCCGGACCGGGCCAGGTGTCCGAGGGTGTCGATCAGCTGCGCGGCATCCAGGTTCAATGCCTCCATGGTGACTTCGACCCGTCCGCTCGAGTCGTCGGCGATGGTGCGGCACTCGCCCTGCGGGTACAGACCCTCGAACTCGTCGGCCAATGCCTGGAGCTTCGCCGCGGCACCGGACGGGTCGCTCGTCTCGAGCACCACGCGGCCGTCGAGCCGTTGCACGGGAGGGTCGATGCTGATCTCGTCGCCGCCACCGTAGGCCTTCTTCGTCGACCGCGCGAAGTCGGGCTGCGCCCACTGGAGGCTCATCACCCCACCCGTCTCCACGTGCAGCCGCACGAACTGTCCGGTGTCGTAGGTGTGGACGAAGAAGTCGCCGCCGGTGACGTTCCGGTGGAGCTCGGCGGGGATCTCGGCGAGCATCTGCACCAACTCACCCACGATCACCGGCAGGTCCGGCCCACTCGAGGGCTGGGCGTGGCGCACGACGATCCGCCGCGTCTCGATCTCGAACTCCAGCCACTCGCCGGGCAGCGAGGCCAGACGCTCCTCGACCTCTGTGGGCAGGGAACCGAGCGCGACTTCACCATGGCAACCGTGGTCGGGAAACACGGGCGCACCTCTCTTGTGCGAGCCGATTCGTCTCGTGGGCGACGCGCACGAGCGGGGGACTGGCCGAACGGTAGGCCGTCGACCGGGGGACCACGAAGGGTCATTCGTGATGATCACAAGATCGAAGACCCGCCGCCGTCCTCGTCGACGAACAGATCGATCTGCAGGTCCTCGCTCGGATCCACGGCGTAGTGCTCGAAGTCCGTGACACCGGTCTCGCCCAGCAGCTCCTCGTCGATGCAGAAGTTACCGGTGAAGGACTTCGGATCGCGGAGCAGGACCGCGTGCGCGGCGTCGGCCATGATCTGCGGCGTTCGGCTCCGCCGCGCCAGCGGCTCGCCTCCGAGCAGATTGCGCACGGCCGCGGTGTCGATGGTCGTGCGCGGCCACAGGGCGTTGAAGGCCACCTTCCCGGCGAATTCCTGGCTCATCCCCAGCACCCACAGGCTCATCGCCATCTTGGCCAGCGTGTAGGCACTGTGCCGCGCGAACCACTTCGGGTCGAGATCCACCGGCGGGGCCAGGTTCAGGACGTGCGCGTGGTCGGACTCGAGCAGGTGCGGCAGACACAGCCGGGTCATGCCCCAGCTGCCGCGGGCGTTCACGTCGAACATGCGATCGTAGATCTTGAAGGGCGTGTCGAGCGTGCCCGTGAGCGAGATCGCGCTGGCATTGTTCACGAGCACGTCGATCGTCGCGAAGCGCTCGAGCACCGAGCTGACGACCTCGGCCATCTGTGTCTCGTCGCGCAGATCGCACTTCACGGCCAGGGCCTCACCGCCGGCCTCCTCGCACTCGGCGGCCACTTGGTGGATGGTTCCGGGGAGCTTGGCGTGCTCGCGGGTGGTCTTGGCGGCCAGGACCACGCGCGCGCCGTCGGCGGCGGCCCGCAGGGCGATGGCGCGGCCGATCCCCCGGCTGGCACCGGTGACCACGACCACTCGACCTCGAAGACTGGACAGCATGATGCGAAGACCTCCGCGCGACCGGGACCGTCGCGCGGAGGATGCGTCGGCTCGCCCTGTGGGGCAAGCCCGGGATCAGACGCGGAAGCTGTCGAGTTCCTTCTCGATCTCGGCCATCAGATCGTTGAGCTGCGAACTGGTGGTGTTGATCGCGTGGGCACTCTGCAGCGTGCGCGAGGCCACCTCCGACACCACGTCGATGCTCTGCTTGATGTCGCCCGTGCCACGCGCCGCCTCGCTCGTGTTCTGGGCGATCTCGGCGGTGGCGGCGTTCTGCTGGGTCATCGCGCTGCTGATCATGTCGGCGATCTCGTTGATCCGGCCCACGATGTCGCGGATCGACTGCATGGCCGCCACGCCGGCCTGGCCGTCGTTCTGGATCCCCTCGACCCGGCGCGCGATGTCCTCGGTGGCCTTGGTGGTCTGGCTGGCCAGCTCCTTGACCTCGGTCGCGACCACCGCGAAGCCCTTGCCGGCCTCGCCGGCCCGCGCGGCCTCGATCGTGGCATTCAGCGCCAGCAGGTTGGTCTGCTCGGCGATGTCGTCGATCATCTTGATCACGTTGCCGATCGCCGTGCTGCTCTCGGCCAGCTGCGAGGTCGTGGCCGAGCTCGTGTCGCTGACCTGCAGTGCCTCCTTGGCCACCTCGTAGGCCTGGGTGGCGTTCTGGGCCACCTCGCCGATGGTCGCGTTCATCTCCTCGGACGCCGCGGCGACCATCTGCACCGAGTCGTCGATCTGCGACGACGCCGTCTTCACGACGTCGACCTTGACCGTGGTCTCCTCGGCGTTCTGCGAGACCTCCTGGCCGACGCGCATGAGCTCGTTGGCGGCCTCGGTCATACGGCGCGAGCGATCGGTCACGCCGACGATCGCCACCCGGATCTTCTCGATGAAGGCATTGAAGGCATCGGCCAGTTCGTGGAACTCGTCGCCGCTGTTCCACTCGATGCGCGCGGTCAGGTCGGCGTTGCCAGTGGCCATCGCGTGCGCCCGGTCGATCAACTGGCGGAGCGGCCGGCACATGACCCGGCGCACGAGCACGACGGTCCCGCCGAGCGTGATCAGCAGGGCCACGACGCCCAGGACGGCGTTCTGGACCATTCCGCGTTGCTGGGCCTGCTGGACGAATTGTTCGGACTCGGCCCGGAGGTCGTTCAGCGCCGACGTGTCGTAGGTGAGGTAGAGCACACCCGAGAGGTCACCCGGGCTGCCGTCGTGGCACTGCAGGCAGTCGTCGTCGAGCAGGTAGGCCCGCGACAGGACCATCGCGCGGTCCTCGGCCTGATGGTCGATCTCACCCTGCTGCGCCACCGTGTGGCGGAACTCCTCGGCGGTCAGTCCGACGGCTTCGCCGTCGCTGCGGCCCTGGTAGAGCAGTGCGCCCTCGGGACCGGTCAGACCGATCTCGTGGACCCCCGGCACCTCGGCCAGGTCCTCGAGCAGGTACTGGAACTCGTCCATGTCGCCCACCATGAGCGAACGCCGCGCGCCCTTCTCGAACGACGCGAACAGCGTGGTCGCCTGCAGATCGGTGGCCTTCTCCAGGGCCTCGACCCCGCGATCGCCCGCCTCGGTGAGCAGGTCTCCCGTCTGCCAGACCGTGATTCCCGTCGATGTCCCGAGGATCACGACCAGGATGAGCGCGAGGAAGGACAGGAGTTTGATCTGAATACTCGTCTTGCGCATGACCTCGTTCCCGGGGCGCCGGGTCGATGAGAGGAACTCCAGGATCCCGTGCAGATGATCGACGCTTCCCGGGAAGGACTTGAGTTGCGTGTTCGGACCTTCACACGGAATCTCGTTCCAGCCCTCGACACCAAACATTTGTTTGTATATGATGGGTCCGTCTCGGCCGACTCCGCCGTCGCCCTCACCTCCCCCGCGACGGGGGCCGGGAACCGAAATCCAGCTCCGCAATGCGCATCGTCCCCACCGGAGGCATCGCCGATGGCGAGTCCTGCTCCGTTGCCGGGTGGGGGGCCGGACACGAGCCCGCTCGTGGCCCCCGTCCCCGCAGCCGCCCCACCGCCGCCGTCCGAACCCGTCGCTCCCGCGCCCGAGGCGCGGCCCCACTGGAGCCTGTCGCAACTGAGCGGCCGGCTCGTCGAGCTCACGGGAAGCCACACTCCGCGCCTGAGTCTGGCCACGCGCCTGGCCGTCGAGGCGCAGCAGGAGGGCCAGCCCGTGGCCTGGGTCGCCGTGGGCGGATCGTGCTTCCACCCGCCCGACGCCGCGGCGTCGGGACTGGACCTCGACGCCCTGCCCGTGATCGCCGCTCCCGACCCCCGGGCGGGCGCCCGTGCGGCCGATCACCTGCTGCGCTCGGGGGCCTTCGGCCTGGTGGTGCTCGACCTGCCCCCCGGCCCCGGCCTGCCGCTGCCGGCGCAGGCCCGGCTGGCGGGGTTGGCGCGTCACCACCGGGCCGCGCTGCTCAGCCTCACGCGCGACGCGCGCGGTCCCCGCCAGGGTCCCCTGGTGTCGCTGCGCGCCGAGGGCGCCACGCTGCGCCTGGGCGAGGGCCGCTTCCGTTGCCGGCTGACCGCGAGCAAGGACAAGCGCCGCGGGCCGGGCTGGGCGCACGAGGAGGTCCGCCGTGGACCGGATGGCCTGTGTTGACGTCCTGGCCCTGCCGCTGCAGCTGCTGCTGCGCGACCACCCCGAATGGCGGGAACACCCGGCGGCGGTGATCGATCGCGACACCTCGCAGGGCGTGTTGTCGCAGGTGAACGAGGCGGCACGGCAGCGGCGGATCCTGCCGGGCATGCGCGCGACCACCGCGCGCGCGCTCGACCACGAACTGCGTGCGGGGACGGTCCCCGACGCGCGCGTCGCCGCCGTGCGCGAGGAGATCGTCGCCGCCCTGCGGGTGTTCGCCCCCGGCGTCGAACCGAGCACCGACGAGCCCGGCGTGTTCTGGCTCGACGCCTCGGGGCTCGGCCTGCTGCATCCCTCGCTCGAACGCTGGGCGCGGCTGGTGGTCGACGACCTCGCCGGCCGCCGCCTGCGCGCGCGCATCGCCGTGGGCTTCACCCGCTTCGGCACCTACGCCCTGGCCCGGCATGGACGCGTCGCCGTACAGGTCCTGCGCGATCCCGACGAGGAGATGGCCCGTGCCCGCGCGGTGCCCCTGGCGCGGCTCGACCTGCCACCCGACGCGCGCGACGCCCTGCACAAGCTGGGCATCGAACGCGTCGACGACCTGGTCCGTCTGCCGCGCACCGGCGTGCGCCGCCGTTTCGGCGACGAGGTCGTGCGCCTGGTGCGCCTGGCCACCGGCGACCTGTGGACTCCCCTGCAGCCGGTGCCCGCGCGCGAGCCCGTGCACGCGCAGCAACGCCTCGACCACGGTGAGCGCGACCTCGATCGCTTCCTGGCCGTCGTCGGCCAGCAGTTGCCGCCCCTGCTGCGCACGCTGGCCGCCCGGCAGCACCTGCTGCAGACGATCGAACTCCGCCTGCGCTTCGAGAAGGCCGCCCCCCGCACCGAACGTCTGCAACCGGCCGCGCCCACCCTGCAGAGCGCGCGCGTGCTCGAACTGGTGCGGCTGCGCTTCGAGGGCACTCCGCTCGAGGACGAGGTCGTCGAGCTCGAACTGGAACTGCACGGGGTCGCCGGGAATCCCGCCCAGGCCGAACTCTTCGACACCCACGTCGAACGCGATCCGGCGGCGGGGCTGCGGGCGCTGGCCCGGCTGCGCGCCGAACTCGGCGACGACGCCGTGCGCGTGGCCCGGCTGACCGAGGGCCACCTGCCCGAGGCGCGCTTCCGCTGGGACCGCTGCACCGATCTTCCCGTGGCGTCGCCGCGCGCGGTGCGCCACCCGCCGCTGGTGCGCCGGATCCTTCCGCGGCCGGTGCCGCTGTCGAGCCAGCGACGCCACGAACCCGACGGCTGGATGATCCTCGGCCTCGAGGGAGGTGCGGTGGAGGAGGTGATCGGCCCCTACGTGATCGAGGGCGCGTGGTGGCACCGCGAGGTCCACCGCGAACTGCACTACGTGCGCACCGCGCACCGCGGCTGGCTGTGGGTCTACTTCGACCGGCGGCGACGACGGTGGTTCCAGGTGGGGTCGGTGGAATGAACGCCGCCGGCTTCGTCTCGTACGCACCGCTGTGGTGCAAGTCGAACCACTCGTTCCTCGAGGGCGCGAGCCATCCGGCCGAGCTGGTCGACCGCGCCGTCGAACTCGGCCTGTCGACCCTGGCGCTCACCGATCGCGACGGCGTGTACGGCGCGGTGCGCGCGCACGTGGCCGCGCGCAACACCGACCTGAGGCTGATCCACGGCAGCCAGGTCACGCTCGACGACGGCAGCACCCTCGTGCTGCTCGTCCAGGACCGCGCCGGATGGCGGAACCTGTGCCGTCTGCTGACCCTCGGCCGCCGCCGCTGCCCCAAGGGCGAGAGCCGGGTCACCTGGCGCGAGGTCTGCGAGCACGCCGAAGGATTGATCGCCCTGTGGGGCGGCGACACCGCGCTGATCACCGCCGAACCCGATCCGGTGTTCGTGGCCCGCGACCTGCGCGCCGCCTTCGGCGATCGTCTGTACGCCCTGGCCACCCGCCACCGCCGCGCGAGCGAGGTCGACCGGGAGCGCCGTCTGCGCGCGCGGGCCGAGCGCTGGAACCTGCCCGTGGTCGCCGCCACCGAGGTGCTCTACCACGTGCGCGCCCGCCGCGACCTGCAGGACGTGCTCGCCTGCATCCGTCACGGCGTCACGCTGTCGACGGCGGGCCGGGTCACCCGCCCCAACGCCGGCCACGCCCTGCTGCCGCCGGTGCGCATGGGCATGCTCTTCGCCGACGACCCCGATGCCCTGCGCCGCACCGAGGAGGTCGCCGCGCGCTGCCGCTTCTCGCTCGACGAGATCCACTACCGCTATCCCGCCGAGGCACTGCCCGACGGCACCACCACCCACGAGCACCTGTGCACCCTGACCCTCGAGGGCGCCCGCGAACGCTACCCCGACGGCGTGCCCGCCGACGTGCGCGCCCAGCTCGACACCGAGCTGCGCCTGATCGGCGAGCTCGAGTACGACGGCTACTTCCTCACCATGCACGAACTCGTCCGCTTCTGTCGCGAGCACGGGATCGTGTGTCAGGGCCGCGGTTCGGCCGCCAACTCGGCCGTGTGCTACTGCCTGGGGATCACCGCCGTCGATCCGGTGCGCATGGGACTGCTCTTCGAGCGCTTCCTCTCGAAGGAGCGCGCCGAACCACCCGACATCGACCTCGACATCCAGAGCGACCGCCGCGAAGAGGTGATCCAGCACGTCTACGCGAAGTACGGGCGCACGCGGGCGGCCATGGTGGCCAACGTGATCCGCTACCGCTCGAAGTCGGCGGTGCGCGAGGTGGGCAAGGTGCTCGACCTGCCGTCGGTGGAGCTCGACCGTCTGGCCAACCTGCTGAGCTACGACAACCCCGTCACCCCCGATCTTCTGCGCGCGGCCGGACTCGACGCCCAGAGTCCGGTGCACCACCACCTGCTGCGGCTCACGCTCGAGATCCAGGACTTCCCGCGGCACCTGTCGATCCATCCCGGTGGATTCCTGCTGGGCCACGAACCCGTGCACGACCTCGTGCCGATCGAGAACGCCAGCATGGACGACCGCACCGTGATCCAGTGGGACAAGGACGACCTCGAGGACCTCGGCCTGTTCAAGGTCGACCTGCTGGGGCTGGGAATCCTCGCCGCCGTCGATCGTTCCATGCGTCTGCTGCAGGAGCACCAGGGTGTAGACCTGGACATGGCGCGCATCCCGATGCACGACGAACCGACCTTCGCCATGATCCGCGAGGCCGACACCGTCGGCGTGTTCCAGATCGAGAGCCGCGCGCAGATGGCCATGCTGCCGCGCCTGCGGCCCGAGGTGTGGTACGACCTGGTCATCCAGGTGAGCATCGTCCGGCCCGGTCCGATCACCGGCGGCATGGTCCACCCCTACCTGCGCCGCCGTAGGGGCGAGGAAGAGGTCGCCTACCCGCACGAGTCCCTGCGCCCGGTGCTCGAGAAGACCCTGGGCGTGCCGCTGTTCCAGGAGCAGGTGATGAAGCTGGCCGTGGTCGCCGCCGACTACACGCCCGGCGAGGCCGACCAACTGCGCCGCGACATGGCCGCCTGGCGGCAGACGGGCAAGCTGGAACGCCACCGCGATCGTCTGATCGCCCGCATGGTCGACAAGGGCATCGAGCGCGAGTTCGCCGAGCGCGTGTTCGAACAGATCCGCGGCTTCGGCGAGTACGGCTTCCCCGAGAGCCACGCCGCGAGTTTCGCGTTGATCGGCTGGGCCACCGCGTGGCTCAAACGCCATCACCCGGCCACCTTCCTGTGCTCGCTGTTGAACGCCCAGCCCATGGGGTTCTACGCGCCGGCCACGTTGATCGAGGACGCCCAGCGCCACGGCGTGGCCGTCTTCCCCGTCGACGTCGGGCACAGCGACCTCGAGTGCACGCTCGAACGCTGCGCCGACAGCACCGAGGGCTTCGCCGTGCGCATGGGCCTGGAATGGGTCAAGGGACTGCGCACCGACCAGGCCGAGCGCGTGCTCGCCGCGCGACGCCGTGAGACCTTCCGCTCGATCGAGGACGTCGCCCGGCGCACGGGACTCGAGCGCGCCGTGCTCGCGCGCCTGGCCGAGGCCGGCGCCTTCGGATCGCTCGACGGCCGGCGGAGACAGGCCCTGTGGCAGGCCCGTGGCTTCGACCGCGAGAACGCCGATCGCTTCGCCCTGCAGGAACGCGAGGACCGCGCCCGCCTGCGCGACCTGGGCTGGTTCGACGCGATCGAATGGGACTACCGCACCTCGCGCCACAGCACCCGCGGTCACCCCCTGGCCCCCTTGCGCCCACGACTGCAGCGCCGCGGACTGCCCGACGCCCACACCGTGCGCGCGACGGCCGACGGCCACCGTGTGCGCTACGTGGGCCTGGTGATCGCGCGCCAGCGCCCGCACACCGCCGGCGGCACCGCCTTCATGACACTCGAGGACGAAACGGGCTTCGTGAACCTGGTCCTGTGGCCCGATGTCTTCACCCGCCACGCGGTGCTGGTGCGCACGTCGAGTTTGATCGGCGTGACGGGCCGCGTGCAGAACCAGGACGGAGTGGTGCACGTGATCGTCGAGAACCTGTGGCCGCCGCGACTGGAGACCGAGATGCAGTCCCGGCCGTCCCGTGATTTCTACTGATCGCCCGCCGATCGTCTCCGTCTCGGAGGTCGTGGACCCAAGGGGGCGCTCAGCGCCCGCGGCCTAAGTGGCGGGGAACCAGCTCTCGACCTGGTCGAGCGCCGCCTCGAGGCTGCACGCCACGGCATCGGCGCCCCACGCAACGGGCAGGTCGGCGTCCTGGGCACATGCCGAGCCGGCCACGAGGATCCGGACGTCGCCTCCGGCCTCGGCCCGCAATGCACGCACCGTCCGCTCGAGCGCCGAGAGCTGGATCGAAAGTGTGGCCGAGACCACCAGCACATCCGGCTCGAAGGCCACGCGCGCACCCACCATGTCCTCGGCCGGCACGTCGGCACCGAGATCGACGGCATTCCAGCCCTGCTCCTCGAGCAGTGCCGACAATGCCTGCCCACCGACGTCGTGGGTGTCGCCCTCCACGGCGGCCGTCATCACGGTGAGGCCCCGTGGGGGCGCGACCGTGTTCGCGTGGGACAGCGCGGCGATCGCACGCTTGGTGGTCGACGTCACGAGGTGCTCCTCGGCGATGTTGCTGTCGCCCAGATGCCAGAGCCGCCCGATCTCGCGCTGCGCGGGCACGAGCACGTCGAGGATGCAGCTCCGCAGGGGGAGCTCCTCCTCGCGCTGGACCTGCAACAGCTCGTCGACCGCCCGACGGCACCGGCCCTCGAGCACCGACAACAGATAGAGCATGGCTCGACGTCCGTTCGCCGACTCAGGGTCGACCTCGCGTTCGTCGATCTCGATGGGCCGCTCGAAGTCGGCGACGGCCTGGTCGACCGTTTCGAGCACGCCCTGCCGACCGTGGGGCGGCAGTTCCTCGGCCAGGACCTCGCGCAGGCACTGCAGCGCATCGCGCAGCTGCGACTCGGACACGCTCCGCGCCTGGTAGGCCCGGCGCGACCATCGGACGCGCTCGACGAAAAGGTTCGGGCGCCCGAGGGCCACGGCCGTCTGCAGTTCGAGCATGCGCTGGACGAGGTGGGCGCGCCACGAGGCGCGGGCCTCGTCGCCTTCGGCCCTCAGGTCGGGGCGGCGCTCCAGGAGTGCGGTGGTGGCCAGAGCTGCGTAGCCGCGGGCCCCGCTCTCGAGAACCTGGGCCGAGAATCGTTCGGACTGCGCCATGTCGTCCCCTCCTGACGCGAGGCGCCCGGCGGGCCGGCGTCGGTTCGGAAGCCGTCGACCAGCTTCCCGAGCCACCGGCCCGGTGTCAACCACTGGAGGATTCGACCTCGGGACCCGAAATGATGCAGCCCGCCGTTGCGATTCTGCGATGTGCAACGAATCCGAGTGCGTCAGCCGTGCGTCCCGACCGGCTCGCCTTCCTGGGGATCGGGCGTCGCAGCCACCTCGTCGGACGTCTCGGCGTCGTCCTTTCGCTCGCCGTAGCGGGCGTCGAGCGCTGCGGCCAGGCGGTTCACGTCGTCGGCCACGTCCTCGAGGGCGTCGCCGGGACGGAAGCGCAGCCGCGGCGAGAAGTCGCCCCGCGCGATCTGCTGCAGGGCCGTCCGCAACCGCGGGATCGGGCCCACGATCGAGTTCGAGAAGAACAGGCCCATGACGTAGCTGACGAGGGCCACCACGACCGAGATGCCCAGCATGGACGGCAGGAGCGCGTTCCACAGGTTCATCTCGGTGAAATCGGCGAGCGTGCCGGCTTCCCGCGCGATCGCGTCGACACGCATCTGCAGGATCCCCTGGTACAGGATGCCGACGTTGAACTGGAAGATCACCAGCAGAATGGCGAACTGCACCTGGTAGCGCCGGTTCACCACGAAGCGACGGCGCGGGCGATGGGTCTTCGAGCTCCGATGCTCGCTCATGGCAACCGTCCCCGGTGGATGGGCCCCCTCGATTCCGGCGCCGGGCGTGGCGGCCGCATCGAGGACGGGCGACGTCGCCGGCCTTCGAGCAAGCTCTCTGCCATTCGCCGAGGCCGGCGGCGATCCGCCGAACCACGCGCCACGATGCGGCGCGAACGGAAACGGGCGGCCCCGACCGGGACCGCCCGCACTCCACGTGGAATCGTCGACCGCGATCAGGCTTCGTCGAGCCGGCGGCGCAGGGCCTCGAGCTCGTCGCGGAGCCCCTGAGGCAGCTTGTCGCCGAACTTGGACAGATGCTCGTCGATCAGCGGCAGCTCCTGCTTCCAGCCGTCGACGTCGACCTCGAGCAGTTCCTCGAGCTTGGACCGGTCGAGATCCAGCCCCTCGGTGTTCAGGGCGTCGGCGGTGGGGAGGCGGCCGATCGGTGTCTCGACGGCCTCGGCCTCCTCGTCGCAGCGACCGAACACCCATTCGAGCACGCGGCTGTTCTCACCGAAGCCCGGCCAGATGAACTTGCCCTGATCGTCCTTGCGGAACCAGTTCACGTAGAAGATCCGGGGCATCTTCGCGCCCTCGCGGCTGCCGACCTTCAACCAGTGGGCGAAATAGTCGCCCATGTGGTAGCCGCAGAAGGGCAGCATGGCCATCGGATCGCGGCGCAGCTCGCCGATCGTGCCGGCGGCGGCGGCGGTCTTCTCGCTGGCCATGATCGATCCGAGGAAGGTGCCGTGCTGCCAGTCGAAGGCCTCGGTGACCAGGGGCACGGTGGTCGCGCGGCGGCCGCCGAAGAGGATCGCGCTGATGGGCACGCCCTTCGGATCCTCCCACTCGTCGGCGATCACCGGGCACTGCCGCGCCGGCGCGGTGAAGCGCGCGTTCGGGTGCGCGGCGGTGCGATCGCTCGCGGGAGTCCACGGACGACGGATCCAGTCGGTGAGCTCGGCCGGTTCCGTGTCGGTCATGCCCTCCCACCAGATGTCGTGGTCCCTGGTCAGGGCCACGTTGGTGAAGACGCAGTTTCCGTGCAGCGTCTTCATGGCGTTCAGGTTGCTCTTCTCGCTCGTCCCCGGAGCCACACCGAAGAAGCCGGCCTCGGGATTGATCGCGTAGAGCTGGCCATCGTCGCCGAACTTCATCCACGCGATGTCGTCACCGACGGTCTCGGCCTTCCAGCCGGGAATGGTGGGCACGAGCATGGCCAGGTTGGTCTTCCCGCAGGCACTGGGGAAGGCTCCGGCCACGTACTTCACCTGTCCCTCGGGATTGGTGAGCTTGAGGATCAGCATGTGCTCGGCGAGCCAGCCCTCGTCGCGGGCCTGCACCGAGGCGATGCGCAGCGCGTGGCATTTCTTCCCCAGCAGCGCGTTGCCCCCGTAGCCACTGCCGTAGCTCCAGATCTCGCGCGTCTCGGGGTAGTGGGTGATGTACTTGTTCTCGCCGTCGCACGGCCAGGGCTGGTCGGGCTTCTTCGGAGCGTCGAGCGGATAGCCGACCGAGTGCACGCCGCGCACGAAGTCGTCGCTGTCGCCGAGCACCTCCAGCACCTGCGTTCCGACGCGGGTCATGATGTGCATGTTGGCGACCACGTAGGGCGAGTCGGTGACCATGACCCCGATCTTCGCGATGGGCGAACCCACCGGACCCATCGAGTAGGGGATCACGTACATCTCACGACCGGCCATGCAGCCGTCGTAGTGGCCACGCAGGATCTCCTTCATCTCGGCCGGCGACTTCCAGTTGTTGGTGGGTCCGGCGTCGCTCTCGTCCTCGGCGCAGATGAAGGTGCGGTCCTCGACCCGGGCCACGTCGGCCGGATCGCTGCGCACGTACAGACTGTTGGGGCGGTTCTCCGGGCTCAACCACATGGCCGTTCCCGCGTCGACCATGGCCTGGGCCATCTGCTGGTACTCTTCGGGACTGCCGTCGCACCAGCGCACCGAATCGGGACCGAGCATGCCCCGCATCTCCTCGATCCAGTCGAGCAGCTTCTGATTCGTGGTGGCCGCCGGTGCGGTCTGCGTGTCCGCCATGGGTTCTTCCCCTCGAGATCGCAGGGTGTCCGGCGCTCGTGGTGAGGCGCCGATTCGGCAACGCTATCAACACCTTGCACGTTTGGCAAAGCAGTGCCCCCTACGATGGACGAACGCGCCCCGCGTCTCTACCCTGGTTGCATTCCATTTCCGTGAGGCCGGTCGATCATGCGCTTTTCGCTCGCCCTGCTGGGCGCTCTGGTCCTGTTCCTGTCCGCCTGCGAACGTCCGGAGCCCGGACCGGCCGCCAAACCCGTCCACCAGTCGAGGGCGAAGGTCCAGTTCGACGAGACGGCCTTCGGTGACGCGCTCGACGAGATCGCGGCCTGGCACGATTCCGTGGGGACGGGATGGTCCGCCCCGGCCGGGATGGAGCGCGCGGCCGTGGAGGTGCTGTTCGAAGAGCTGCCGTTCACCGTGAACGACGAACTCGCACTGCTGTGGCAACGATGGGGCGATCCGCACGGCGACCGACCCTTCGTCCTCGACTACCGCCTCCTGTCGGCCGACCAGGCCCGCGCGCGCTACGACGCACTGCGGTCCGACACGACCGTCCCCTGGCGGCCCAACTGGATCCCGGTGCTCGCGGCCGGCGACCGTTGGCTGCTGGTGGAGAGCTCGCGCAGCGGCGCGCCCGCCGGTCCCGTGGTGGCCTACCGACCCGGCGAATCGCCCGTCGTGGCATTCGCGAACCTGACGCGGCTCAGCCGGACCGTGGCCGAGGCATTGGAGGCGGCCCGTTGGACCGGCGGCCACATGGCCGTGGACGAAGTGACGCTGCGCCGGGCCCACGCGGAGCACAACCCCGACCTCACCCTGCCCGACCACGTGGTCGGGGTGCAATGAGCGACGCCTTCGACGCCCTGCTCTCCCGACCGATCGACCGGGACTTCACGCCCGACGAGGCCGCGCGCGCTCTCGCCGAACTGGAACGCGCTACACGGACCGACCCGACGCGGACCGAACTGGACACCGCACTGGACCGCACCGCGCATCCCCGATTCCTCGAGGCGCTCGATGCGTCCCAGCGCGCCCAGTGGAGCCAGTGGGCGCTCACGACGATCCGGGGCCGGAACCATCGCCTGGACGACCTGCTGCGCTGGCGTGCGGTCGAGCGTCCGGACCATCCCCTCTTCGCGGACCGCGGCGACCTCGACACCACGGGCTGGAGCTACGCGGCCGTGCGCCGGCGGGTCCGCTCGCTGGCCGCAGCGCTGTGGGGCGTCGACACGCCCGCCGGCCGTGCACCGCGGATCGTCCTCTGGACGGCGAACGGCATCGAGGGAGCCTGCGCGGACCTCGCCTGTCTCACCGGCGATCTCTTCGCGATCCCGCTGGGTGTTCACCTGTCCAACGAAGAACTGGGCTGGATCTGCGACCGGCTGGACGTCGACGCGGTCCTCACCGACACCGACGAACGCGTGCGACGGGCCCAGCAGGTCGGAACCGATGCACGACGCGTCTTCGAGGTCTTCGCCCTGGAACCGGGAACGGCTGTCGAGCGCGGCGACGTTCCGCTGCTCACCGAGCGCGCCGCCGACCTCGGAACCGACGACGTCGACGCGGTGCTCTCGCGGCGGCGCCGCTTCGGGATCGACGAACCCTGCACCGCCATGTTCACGTCGGGCAGTACCGGCCGCCCGAAGGGCGTGCTGTTCACGCCCTTCCACCTGATCTCGAAGCGCTACTGCCGGGGCGCGGCCCTGCCCTCGGTCGGCCGCGACGAGACCCTGCTCTGCTACCTCCCGCTGTTCCACACCTTCGGGCGCTACCTCGAGATGCTCGGGACGATCTACTGGAGGGGAACCTACGTCTTCGCGGGCAACCCGTCGTTCGAGACCCTGCTCGCGGCGTTGCCGGAGGTCAGGCCCACCGGACTGGTGTCGATCCCGCAGCGGTGGCAGCAGATCCGCGACGCCTTCGAACAGCGCGCGGAGACGGGCACGGTGCAGTCCCTGGGCGAGGTCACGGGCGACCGGTTGCGCTGGGGCCTGAGCGCGGCCGGCCACCTGGACCCGCGGACCTTCCGCTTCTTCCATCGGCACGGAGTGGACCTCTGCAGTGGATTCGGCATGACCGAGGCCACCGGCGGCATCACCATGAGTCCCCCCGGCGACTACGTCGAGGAGACCGTGGGACGCCCCCTGCCCGGGATCGAAGTCCGGCTCGACGACCGGGGCGAGATGCTGATCCGCGGCGCCTACGTGGCCCGCTACCTGGCCGAGGACGGACACGACCTCGAGGCCGAACCCCTCGAGCGCGACGACGAAGGTGACGAGTGGCTGCGCACCGGCGACGTGTTCCGCGAACTCGGCCGTGGTCATCTGCAGATCGTCGACCGCGTGAAGGACATCTACAAGAACAGCCGCGGACAGACCGTGGCTCCGCGTCGCGTCGAGGACCAGTTCACCGAGGTCGCGGGAATCCGCCGCGTGTTCCTCGTGGGCGACCACCGTCCGTGGAACACGCTGCTCGTCGTGCCCGACCGCGAAGACCCCGTCCTGCGCGACGCTCCCGACGAGCACAGCCGTCACGAGTACTTCGGACACGTCATCGCCGCCGCGAACCGCCGGCTCGCCCCTTTCGAACGCGTGGTCACCTACGCCCTGCTCGATCGCGATTTCTCCACCGAACAGGGCGAACTGACGCCCAAGGGAAGCTATCGACGGAAGACGATCACCGAGAACTTCGCCGCGACCATCGAACACCTGTATCGCGAGCCGTATGTGGAGCGCCGTGTGGCGGGTCTGCGCCTGCGCCTTCCGCAGTGGCTGGTGCGCGATCTGGGCGGCCTCGAGGACGACATCGTGACGTCGGAGCAAGCGCTGGTCGACCGTCGTCGAGGCGTGGTGCTCACGGTGCGACCCCAGGCCGACGGTCGGGTCCGGATCGGTGACCTGGCCTACCGTCTGAACGGCGATCTCGTGGACCTCGGACGTCTGTCGCGCCAGCCGGACCTGTGGCTGGGCAATCCGAACCTGCTGGAGTTCGTCCCGGGCAAGGACGGATGGGACGTTCCGCTCGGTGGGTTCGAGGACGACGTGGCGCTTCCGGCCGACCACCGACCCGTCGAACACTTCCGACCCCGACCCTCGACCGCCGAGGTCGACGAGGTGCTCGCCACCGCCAACGGCTTGGTGCAGACGGTATTGTTCGCGACCACGACGGCCGCCGTCGACGCGCTCGAGCGGCTCGCCGCCCTTCTGGGCCGCAGCGACCTGCGGCTCGATCACGCCCTGCGGCAGCGCCTGACGTCGCTCGCGACGCACGACGACGAGACACTGCGCTGCGAGGCCTATCGCGTGCTCCTGCTGGACGAACCCACGGCGCGCTACAACGAGGCCTTCGGTCCGTTCATCGCCTCGGGCCGACCGTTCCTGAACCACGCCACCATCCGCCGCATCGCCGCCGAACGCTTCGGCTCGCGGCGTCTCGAAGCCCTGCGCCAGCGCCTGGCCACGTACCGCGAGAGCGGGGACTGGCCCGCCGGCGAGAAGGTCCGCAAGCAGTTCCTGGACGTCCTGCGCCTGCTCGCCGACTTCGCCCGACACGATGACGAATTCTACCATCCGGTGCGCTGCGAGCTCGCGAGTTGGGCGGTACACGATGCCGACCCCGCCCTGGCCAGCCGGGCGAGCGCGATGCTCGACGACCTGGTCCACGACTACGAGACCCGGCTGAACCAACGCTTCGCCGATCGGCAGCCGCTGACCGACCACGAGGTCGTCTTCGACGACGACATCGAAGCACCGGCACGCCGGCGGCAGTGGGAGCTGGTGTCCGCCCCGAGCTTCCTGGTGCAGTCGATCCAGCTCGCCTTCAACGAGCCGGACTTCGACCCCGGCGACATCGCGCCCGGCGGACTGTGGATCAGCAGTGCCGGCCCGCGCGCGGGAGCCGAAGGCTATTTCCGCTGGAGCGTACGCACCCGCAGCGGCCGCCACTACCAGCTGCTGATCGTGGCTCGTCGGGATCTGGCAGTGGCGCACGTCCTCGAGACGAACTACCGCATGCTGGCCATCGGCGGGCACCCCTTCGGCGAACGCGTCCTCGCGCGCTTCGGCTGCTCGCGGCCCGAACTCGGAGCCATGTCCCTGGAGTACGTCGACGATCCGACGGTCGAGGAACAGATCCGCCGCGCCGTGGGAGCCTCGCGATCCGGCGGCGAACTGCCGCAACGCCTCGACTGGCGCCGGATCTACGTGCGGGGCATGGGTGCGGTGATCGCCGCGTGGAACCGGAGCGGCCGCAGGCTGGTCCCGGGGGTCGCCCGGCCCAGCAACGTGGTGGTGCCGGTGAACGACTTCCGCGAAGGGGCCCGCGTGCTGTCCCTGGCCGGCTGGGCGGCGTCGGACCGTCCGGCCGACCTGTTGCGTTCACTGTGGACCGGCTTCCATCCGCGGGTCGTGGCCCAGTACCCCGAGTGCGACGCGTGGATCGAACCGCAGTGGCTGGTCGAGGCCCTGGTCGAAGTCCTCGGAGCCAGCGGGACGCGAACGCTGCTCGAGCAGGCCGACGACCCGGACCTGCCGGGCGACCTGCGCTCGATCCTCGACGAAGCGCTCGCGCGCGGAATCGTGGATCACCATGTCCCACTGACCGTCGACCTCGCCGTGGCCCGCTTCGACCGTTGGACCGCCATCAACCCTGCCGCGACCACCGACGCCCAGGTCGATCAGATCGAGGCGCTGGTCCGCCTCTACCACCTCGATCGCCACGGGGAACGCACGCGGGCGCATCTCTTCCGCCGCACGTGCTTCGCGCACCTCACCGGCGTCGCCGCCCGGATCTTCGACGATCTGCTCGAGGCCCTCCGCGTACGCCCCGACACCTCGATCACCCGTCGCGTGGAGCTGTCCGAGCTCTTGTCGCTGCTCGACGACGATCATCGTCGCGCGGTGAGCCGCATGGTCTTCCCGACCCGCCGCGACGCCGGCCCCGTCGACGTCCTGAAGTTCGGTGAGCCGGGGCACGAGCGGGTCACCGTGCGGACGCGGATCGCCGACCGCGCCGGGTCGACCTACGACGTGCGCGAACCGATGGGCGCCGAGGAGGTCGGGCAGGTCTACCGGCTGTTCTACCGTGAACACTTCGCCCGCGCGGCGAGTGAGGCCGATCGATTCCTCGTGGTCCTCGATGACGACGAACGCGTCGTGGCCGCACTCATCTACCGCGAGGAGAGTCCGGAGGTCGCCCACGTGGACGGTCTGGTCGTGCGATCGTCCCTGCAGGGGCACGGACTGGCGAGCGGACTGCTCGAGGACTTCTGCGTGCGGGCGGCCGGACACGGGCACGGGGTCGTCAAGACCTCGTTCGTGATGCGGGAATTCTGTGAGAAGCGCGGATTCCGGGCCGATCGGCGCTGGGGTGGTCTGGTACGCTTCGTGGACGCTTGAAGCGGTCCCTGGCCCTCTCCCAGGACCGTGGAGTGATCACGCTTCCGCGGTCCGACCACACAGAAGCGCAGTTGCCCCCTCGGCTGGCGGAGCGTTTGCTGGTGGTCATCGATGGAGAGTCCCATCCGCGCCCCCGGCCCGAAGACCCCCCGGAGAGCCCTTTCCATGCGCACGAACGGTCTGCCCGCCCGTCCCGTCCGTTTCTCGCCGGCCCCGTCCGCCGGCGACGGAGGATCTGCACACGACTCGCAGATCATCGCATTGCACGACTGGAACCCGTCGGCCACGGCCTCGGCCCGCCTGCAAGCGGTCGAACCCGTGCCGGTCGACGCGCCCGACGACCTCGTCTACGAGATCGACGCCCGCGGTCGTCTGGTGGCCGTCTCCGACCAGTGGGACGCCTTCGCCCTGGCGAACGGCGCCCCGGAGCTTCGCGCGAACCGCGTGATCGGCCGTCCCTTCTGGAGCTTCTTCGACGACTGCGACGGCCTGGTCGAAGAACACCGCGCCATGCTCGATCGCTGCCGCGCCCGCGATCAGCGGGGGACCTTCCTCCTACGCTGTGACGCGCCGAACGAGCGTCGCATGTTGCGCATGTGGGTCGAACCGGTCGGAGAGGGCCGGTTCCGGTTCACGAGCCGGA
>DATFKK010000159.1 GCA_035268685.1 Candidatus Krumholzibacteriia bacterium
GATGATGCGTTCGATCCTGGCCCTCGTCCTGGTGGGCGTGACCGCCCTTCCGGCCGCCGCCACCCAGAACGTCCTCGACGAGATGCTGTCGGTGCTCGCGGGATCGCACACGGAGGGCCGCGCGGTCGACACGGATCTCGACGAGGCCGCCGACGAGATCGCCCGGGTGCTCGGGATGTTCGACCTCGACGTGTTCGAGCAGGAGTTCGAGGGCCCGGGCGGGCACCGTCTGCGCAATCTGCTGGGGATCGTCCAGGGCACCGATCCCGAGGCGGGCTGGATCGTCGTCGGCGCGCACTACGACCACCTGGGCCGCGGCGAGCCCGGGACGCCCAACCACGGAACGGTGCATCCCGGAGCCGACGACAACGCCTCGGGCTGCGCAGTGTTGGCCTCGGTGTACGAGCAGTGGGAGCCCACCGAGCGCGGCGTGATCTTCGCCTGGTTCACCGCCGAGGAGACCGGGCTGCTCGGGTCGGAGCACTTCGTCGCGAATCCACCCGAGGGCGTCGACGAGATCGTCGCCATGGTGAACCTGGACACCGTGGGTCGGTTGGCCGACGGCGGTCTGACGGTGTTCGGTGTGGAGTCGGCGCCGGCCTTCGAGCCGGCATTGCGGGGGATCGACACGGCCTTCGGGCTGGAGCTCGAGACGGTGGCGCGCAGTTCCGGCACGGCCGACGACATGGCCTTCGCGGAGCGCGCGATTCCCACGCTGCACCTGTTCACCGGTGCCCACGCCACCTACCATCGTCCGGGCGACACGCTCGAGAAGCTCGACCGGGCGGGCCTGGCCACGCTCGTGGACTTCACCTACGAACTCGTCGACTACCTCGCGCGTCCCGACGCGGACCTGCAGTTCGTTCCGGCGGGTGCGCAGGAGGCATTGGCCGATCCGGAGCGGGCCACCGAGGGACGCCGTCGCGTGAGCCTGGGCACGATCCCCGACTTCCAGGGCGGTGACGGAGGGGTGGAGCTGACCGGCGTTCTTCCCGACAGCCCCGCCGCGGAGGCCGGTCTGCAGGAGGGCGACGTGATCGTCGGTTTCGGCGGGGCACCCGTCGACGACCTGACCGACTACAGCGAGGCCCTGAAGCGCTACGAGCCGGGCGACACCGTCGAGGTCGAGTTCCTGCGCGACGGCGATCGCCGCAGCGTCACCGTGACGCTCGTCGCCCGTCGCTGATCGCCGCCGAATCCGCCCCGGCCGCCCGGAGCGAATCCATGTCGGTCCCCCTGAGTCCGGAGACGACCATGCGCCATCTTCCGTCGCTCGTCCTGCTCCTGCTGTCGATCGCCGCGCCCGCCACCGCCGAGATCGTCGAGACGCCCGTCGTGTACGAGCACGACGGCACGACCTTCGAGGGATTCCTCGCCCACGACTCCGCGATCGACGGCCCGGTCCCGGGCGTGCTGATCGTCCACCAGTGGATGGGCCTGAGCGACAACGAGCGCATGCGGGCCCGCATGCTCGCCGAGATGGGCTACGTGGCCTTCGCCCTCGACGTGTACGGCCAGGGCGTGCGCCCGGCGAACACGCAGGAGGCGAGCGAGGAGGCCGGGAAGTACTACGCCGACCGTGGACTGTTCCGCGAGCGCGTGCGGCTGGGGCTCGAACGGCTTCGCGCGGTCGAGAAGGTCGACGACGAACGGGTCGTCGCCATCGGCTACTGCTTCGGTGGCACGGCCGTGCTCGAGCTGGCCCGCTCCGGCGCCGACGTGGCCGGCGTGGTCAGCTTCCACGGCGGGCTCGAGACGCCCGATCCCTCCGACGCCGAGAACGTCCGCACGTCGATCCTGGTGTGTCACGGTGCAGTCGACCCCTACGTGCCCATGGAGCAGGTCGCCGGTTTCGTCGACGAGATGGAAGCGGCCGACGTCGACTACCAGCTCGTCATGTACGCGGGCGCGGTGCATGCCTTCACGCAGAAGGGTGCGGGAGACGACCCCGCGCAGGGAGCCGCGTACGACCCGATGGCGGACCGTCGCTCGTGGGAGCACATGAAGGGGTTCTTCGCGGAAGTCCTCGAGTAGGGTCCGACCGGTCGCGGTGTGCCGGCGATCACTCGTACGGCACACCCGCGTCTCGTCCACGCGCCAGCGCCCGCGCGTACCACTCGAGTTCGTCGCAGTACCGGTCGACGCTGCGCGTCAGGTGCCCCTCGAGGTCCGTGCCGTCCTCGTCGATCGCCTTGGCGACGCGCGGCACGTCGAGCATGGCCGGAATCGTCACCAGTCCGAGTTCGCCCAGGATCGCACGCAGCTGCACCTGCGCCCGCGCGCCTCCGGTGTGTCCCGCGGAGTAGGTGAGGATGGCCGCCGGGCGCCACAGGTACTCGGCCTGGAAGTGGTCGAGCAGGTTCTTCAGAGCCGGCGGGACGGCGTGGTTGTATTCGCCGCTCACGGCGACGAAGCCGTCGACCGACCGGAAGATCCGCGCGATCGATTCCATGGCCTCGGGAGCCGCCCCCTCATCGTACTCCTTGTACATGCGATCGAGCATCGGCAGGGGCATCGCCATCGGATCGACGACGTCGACCTCATGGCCGCGCTCCCGGAGCACGCTGGCGATCCACCGGACCGCACGGATGCCCTGACGCTCGGAGCGAACGGAACCGTAGATGACGGCGAAACGCACGGTCAGTCCTCCTTGGTCAAGCGATCGAAGTCGGCGAGCACCTGCTCGGGGTGCGACGCCGGGTCGACCTGGTCGTAGGCGGCCGCGATGGTTCCGCCCGGTCCGATCAGGTAGCTGATCCGACGCGCATGGCGGTCGTCGGGGCCATCGGCCGCGCCGTAGGCCACGCCCAGCGAGCGGTCGGTGTCACTGAGCAGGTCGAAGGGGAAGTCGTGCTTCGCGGCGAAGGTGGCGATCTCGTCGACGGTGTCGAAGCTCGCTCCCAGAACAGTGATGTCGCGGTCGGTGAACTCCTGGATTCCGTCCCGGAATCCTCGCCCCTCGATCGTTCAGCCGGGCGTGTCGGCCTTCGGGTAGAACCACAGGACGACGCAGCGATCGGTGAGGTCGCTCAGCGAGACGGCCTCACCCCTCTGGTTCGGCGCGGAGAAGGGTGGAGCGATGGTACCAGGCGTCAGCATGCTTCGGACTCTCCCGCAGAAGGATGGAACGCAAGACGTGGGACGCGCGTCAGCGTAGCACGTGACCCTGCGGGCCGCGACCTGCGCCTCCGGTGTCTAGCGCGAGGCGACGGAAGTCAACAGCTCCTCGTACGCCGAGATCGCGCGCTCGAAGGTGAAGCGCTGCTCGATCCGCTGTTCCTGGCGCGCCGCGAGATCGCGTCGAGCGGTGTCGTCGGCCAGCAGCTCCAGCGCCCGCGACGCCATGCCCTCCTCGTCGCCCGGGGCGAGCACGGCACTCTCCAGACCGTCATCGAGCACCATTCGCACCGCCCCCACGTCGAAGCTCAGGCAACAGGTGCCCGCGGCCATGGCCTCGAGCAGGGCGTTCGGGGTGCCCTCGTTCTTCGACGTCAGCAGGAAGAGATCGGCATCGCCGGCCAGCGATGCGGCGTCGGGCACGAAGCCGGGGACCACGAAGTTCTCGTGTAGACCGATGTCGTCGATCCAGCCCTCCAGGCGTTCACGGACGGCGCCGTCGCCCATGACGACGAAGCGCGCCGTCGGATGGGCGTCGGTGATCCGGCGGGCCACCCGGACGAACACGTCCAGCTGTTTCTGGTTGGCCAGACGACCGAAGGTGATCACCACGCGCGCATCCGCGGGCAGTCCGAAGCGCGCGTGCAGCGCGCCCGGCTTCGGTGCCGGCGGGTGGACACCGTTGAGGATCACGCGCGCGTCACCGACGTCGAAACCGAGCTCGGCGTAGTGCTCGAGGATGGCCGGCGCATTCACCACCAATCGGTCGACGTGCCAGCGGTGCAGGAGCCGATAGTGGAACTTTCCCTTGTAGGCCATCAACCCGTGGCGAGCGACGAGAGGGATCCCGAACAGCTTCGCGCCGCGTCCGAACAGCCAGGCGTCCTTGTTGAAGTTCACGAGCACGACGTCGGGGCGCTCGCGGCGCAGCAGACCGGCGGCCCGGACGGTGGCCACCGGGTCGAAGTCCCCGCCGAAGGCGAACTCCCGAACGGGCGTCCCGTGCTCGCCCGCGGTCCCGAGGAGACGACTCGCGGGACGGCCCACGAGGATCACCTCGTGCCCGCGCGCCCGGAGACCGTCGGCGGCCTCCACGAACCATTTCTCGCCACCGCCGAACATGGTCGGGATGGCGGAGTTCACGAGCAGGACGCGCACGCGCGGGCCTACCGGACCACGACGACGGCCGCGGGGCCGTCTCCGAGGTACCGCGCCGACACGCGGGCCACGTCGGTGGGGGTGACTCCGCGCAGCGCCGCGCTGCGTTCTTCCTGGTACTCGAGCGATCCGTGGAAGACGTGGTCGACGCCCAGGTTGAACGCCTCGCCCATGCTCGTGACCCGGCGCATGCGTTCCCGTCCCAGCCGGCGATTGACCACGGTGGCGATCTCCTCGGTGTCGGTCTCGATCTCACCGATCTCGAGGTAGTCGCGGACGGCCACCTCGGCCTGCGATGCGTTCTGGGGCTGCGTACCCATGCTGGCCACGATCCGGGCGCGGTCGTCGTCCACACGCACGCCCATGCCGAGCGAGTAGGCCCAGCCCCGGGTCTCGCGCAGGTCCTGTTGCATGCGGCGGCTCGCGATGGCAACCGCCACCTCCAGCGCCCAACGATCGGCGGGTTCGATCTCGATCACGCGACCCATGCGGAGCGCGACCTGGCGACCGCCCACGGCTTCCTCGGCGCGGAGGTCGTTCCGGGTGATCGGCGGTGGGGGCACATCGACGCCGACATGGTCGGCCGCGCCGCCGATTCGCAGCGACCTCTCGAGGTGGTCGACGATCTCGTCGTGGTCGAGGTTGCCGACCACACTCAACACCAGTTGGCCCGGATCGAGGTAGTCGAGGGCGAAGCGTTGGAGGTCGCGCTGTTCGATCGCGCCGAGCGTCTCGGGTGTTCCGAAGACGGGCGCGGCCAGCGGGTGGTCCTCGCCGAGCATGAGCTCGCCCAGGCGGTGCTCGGCGATGGTCGCGGGTTTCTCGGCACCTTCGGCCAGGCGCCGCAGCATCTCGTCGCGCTTGCGGTCGATGGCCTCGGGCTCGAGGCGCGGTTCGCCGACCATCAGGCCGAGCAGGCGGATCGCCTCGCGCCAGTACAGGTCCACGCAGTCGATCCGCACGAACGAGAAGCGGGGGTCTGTGGTGTAGTAGTCGTCGTAGGGGATGAATCCGGCGTCGGTGACTTTCCACTCGGCACCGATCCCCTCGAGCAGGGCGGCGAGTTCCTCGCGATCGTAGTTGGCCGCGCCCTCGGGCAGCGTGCGGTGCAGGAGGTCGGCGATCCCGGCCATGCCCGAGGGCTCGCGGGCGCTTCGGTCCTTCACCAGCAGGTGCAGGGCGAACATGCGCGTGCTCGGCGACGCCGTGTGGACGACCGTCAGGCCGTTCTCCAGCATGGTGACACGCGGCGGCTGGGGCGCTTCGACGAGCGGCCGCGACTCGTCGACCGTTCCTCCGCCGGGCAGGGGCTCGGGCGCCTCGGCGTCGGGGTCGGGAACCCATCCCGCGGCGGCGGGCTCGAAAACGGCGTCGGAATCGGGCAGATCGGGTCCGGCCGCGACGACGCTCACCACGGGTGCGCGCAGCCAGCGTTCGGCGACCTCGGGAATGCGTGGGTACGACGCCTCGAGCTCCACCTGCAGTCGTCGTTCGTAGCCGGCCGGTCCGTGCCAGATCCGGTCGCCCTGCAGCAGGGCGTAGTAGTGGAGCTGCTCGGCCTGGCGGATCGACCGGCCCAGGGCCCGGTTCCGGGCGCCGGCCCACTCGCCGGCGCGCAGCCCGGTGCGGCTCAGGGTCGCCACCTCGCCGGAGATCCGTCGCAGTGCGTCACCGACGTCGCTCCCGAGCGGCAGGCGTGCGTTGATCCGCAGCACACCCGTTCCTTCGAAGTCCATGAGGCTGGCGCCGATCTCGAGGGTCTCGATCGACGGTTCGCGGTTCATGGCGCGGGCGAGACGAGCGCTGTCGCCACCCCCGAGCGCGTCGGTGAGCAGCATCATCGATGCATAGTCCTCGTGGCCGACCTCGGGTGCGGGGATCTCGATCAGCAGGTCGATGGCGTCGTTCTCGATGCGGCGCTCGTGCATCCACGAACGTTCTTCGAGCGGGTATGCGGGAGCCGCGGCGGCGTCGCCGGGCGATGCCACGAACAAGCGCTCGATCGTGGCTCGCGCGGCGTTGGGGTCGAAGTCGCCCATCAGGAGGAGCTTCATGTTCGACGGAACGTACTGGCGGCGGTAATAGGTGAGTACGTCTTCGCGCTGCAAGTTCGCGATGGTCTCGCGGGTACCCAGCACCGGGCGGGCGAAGTCGCTGCCGGCGCCGTACAGAGCGTTGACCATGGTCACGCGACGCAGGCGGCCGGGGTCGTCGGCGTCCCTGGCCATCTCCTCGAGCACGATGCCGCGCTCCTTCTCGAACTTGTCGGGCGGCAGTGTGCTGTGCAGCAGCATGTCGGCCTGGATGTCGAGGGCCTCGTCGAGCTCCTCGTTCGGTGCCACCATCATGAAGTGGGTGTACTCGAGCTTGGTGGTGGCGTTGTTGTAGGCGCCGATGCGGTCGACGTCGGCGTAGATCTCCTCCTGGGTCCGTCGCTCGGTCCCGTTGAAGAGCAGGTGCTCCAGGAAGTGGCTGCTTCCCGCCGTACGGTCGTC
This sequence comes from Candidatus Krumholzibacteriia bacterium, assembly GCA_035268685.1. Taxonomy (NCBI): domain Bacteria; phylum Candidatus Krumholzibacteriota; class Candidatus Krumholzibacteriia; species Candidatus Krumholzibacteriia bacterium. Next base: position 6,771 of record DATFKK010000159.1, read on the forward strand.
CTCGCGTGTGGAGCCGGCCCCGATGAACACGTTGCTGGCGAAGAGGCCGCTGCCCGGGTCGGGCACCATGCGGACCTCCATACCATCGGCGGTGGTGAACTCGATGCCCGGATCGACGGCGGGGGCGACGGGCTCGGGTTCCCCGGAGCAGCCCGGGACGGTGACGAGGGAGATCAGCAGGACGAGCGCGAGGCGGAGACGGAGGAGCGCCATGACGGTTCCTGTTCTCGGGACGGGGAGTCGGGTGTCGGTGGAGGGTAGCGCCGCCGCGCGGAGCCGACAACGCGTGGTCACACCTCGGAGGCCGGGGCGTACCCCCTGGTGACCGGTTCGTGAGCCGGGGTGCGGGGAGCGGCAGACAGGGGGGCCGCGATACGTGCCCCGGCTCGACCTCAGCGCCGGTCCGCCCCGCCTTCGTGGTGCACGACCCCAGCCCGGGCTCCCGTGGCCTCCACGAGCGCCGACACGACGGAGTCGGCGCCAGTGTCCAGGGCTTGCACCACGAAGCGCGGGCGCCCCTCGAAGTGCCGCACGACATCCCGTACGAGGCCGCCGTGACGGGCGAGGACCGCCTCGACGGCACCCACGTCGCCGTAGTCGACGTCCACCTCGAACGTCCGGGTGATCCACACGGTCTCCGAGCCCGCGGCCGCGATCGCCTCGGCGGCGCACCGGCCGTAGGCACGGACGAGTCCGCCGGCGCCGAGCTTGGTCCCACCGAACCACCGGGTGACCACCACCATGCCGTCGTGCCTGTGACTGCCGCGGAGGGGGTGCAGGATCGGTGCGCCCGCGGTGCCCGAGGGCTCGCCGTCGTCGTCGCTGCGTTCGATCGTGTGGCCGGGTGGTCCCACCCACCATGCCGAGCAGTGATGGGTGGCGTCGTGGTGGCGCTTGCGGATAGTCTTCAGCCGCGCGTGGGCCTGGTCCTCGCCGTGCACCGCGAGCGCCTGGCCCACGAATCGCGATCCCTTCACGCGGATCTCGACCTCCGGACCGTCGGTCATGACCAGGTACCGGTCGGACGGTCCGGGTGGGGTGTCGTCGGGCTCGTTGGACATGCGGACCCGGCCGCGCCGGGTGGGGACGAAGGTGGCGTCGGAATCACGGGGCGGATGCGTGCGGATCCTTCAGGTGAACAAATTCTACGACCCGCGGGGGGGCACCGAAAGGGTCCTGTTCGACCTCGAAGACGGGTTGCGGGCGCGTGGTCACGACGTCGCGGTCTTCGCCTGCGAGCATCCCGACAACCGCCCGTCGGAGTGGAGTCGCTACTTCGTCGGGCGCCGCGACTACGAGAGCCCGGGTCCCGTCGACCGTCTGCGCCATGCCGTCGGGACCGTCTACGACGTCGGAGCACGTCGGGCACTGGGACGTCTTCTCGACGACTTCCGCCCCGACGTGGCGCACCTCCACAACGTGTATCACCAGCTCAGCCCCTCGGTGCTCGACGTCCTGCGTGCTCGCGGCGTGCCGGTGGTCATGACCCTGCACGACTACAAACTGGCCTGCCCCGTCTACCGACTGTTCCGTGACGGTGCGATCTGCACGAAGTGCGTCGGAACGGAATGGCCACTGTGGGTCGGCGTGCACGCCTGTTCGCGGGGGAGCAGGGCCGAGAGCTGGTTGCTCGCGCTCGAGTCCACCGTGCACCGGATGCGCCGTAGCTACGAGCGCGGCGTGTCGGTGTTCGTGAGTCCGAGCGAGTTCCTGGCGGGCATCGTGCGACGACAGGGCCTTCCGGCCCGGCGCATCGCGGTCGTCCGCAACGCGCCCCGTCACCGGCCCGAGGCCGCGGACCCGGACGCACGGTCTCCGCAGCCGCGGGTACTCTACGCTGGCCGGATCAGCCCCGAGAAGGGGGTCGACCTGCTGATCGAGGCGGCCCGGCGGGCTCCGGCCGTCGAGGTGCGGATCGCGGGTACCGGCCCGGATGCGGCCCGGCTCGGCGCGATGTCGGCCGACCTCGACAACGTGCGCTGGTTGGGTCGTCTCGGGCCCGAGGACCTGGAGGCGGAGCGCGCGGCCGCCTGGGCGGTGGCGGTCCCGTCGCGTTGGTACGAGAACGCGCCCCTGAGCGTGATCGAGGCCTTCTGCAGTGGGCGTCCGGTCCTGGCGGCCGACCACGGAGGACTGGTCGAGATGGTCGAGCCCGACGTCAGCGGATGGAGGATCCCCCCGGGCGACGTCGAGGCGTGGGCCGAGGCCCTCCGGCGCTTGCCCCGCGCGCAGTCGGAACTCATGCTGATGGGCATGCGGGCGCGAGCGGTGGCCGACCGTGACCACGACCACGAACGTTTCCTCGACGCCCACGAAGAATTGTACGCGAGCCTCGTGGAGCGCTCGAGAGGGACGGTGCAACGATGATCCGATGCGGAGTGCTCGGTGCCGGTCGCCACGGCGAGCGCTATGTGCGTCACCTGTCGAACGGGGATGCGCCGGGGGCCACGGTGACGGCGGTCTCCCGTCGGTCCCCCGAAGCGCGCGAGCAGTTCGAACGCCGTTATCCGGTCCGGGCCCATGCCGAGTGGCAGGGCCTGATCGACGACGATCGCGTGGACGCGGTGATCGTCACGACCCCTCCCATGGTCCACGACGAGGCGATTCTCGCGTGTCTGTCCGCGGGCAAACCGGTGCTGGTCGAGAAGCCTCTCACCGGAAACTGGGAGCGCGCGTGTGCGCTCGTGGGCCAGCTCGGTCCCGAACCACGCGTGATGGTCGCCCAGACGTTGCGCTTCCACCCGGTGCTGGAGGTCGCACGCGAGCAGATGGGGAGGTTGGGCCGCGTGCACCGGCTCCGGATCGCGCAGCGCCTGCAGCCCACGGGGATCCGCTGGCAGGCCCATCCGCTGGAGGCCGGCGGGGGATCGGTGGTCCTCACGGGTGTCCATCTGTTCGACCTGGTCCGGTGGTTCGTGGGCGGGACACCCGACCATGTCCGCGCGACCCTGGGTCACGTGCGTCCGACGGCACTCGAGAACCTCTTCGACGCATGCTTCGACTACGACGTGGGGCCACTGCTGGCCTCGACCGAGGTCAGCAGGTTCACCGCGAGCCGCAGTGCGCTGCTGGAGGTGGTGGGCACCGACGGTCAGTTCGAGGCCGACTACCTCGGTGGGGTCCTGCGCTGGCGCCGCGGCGCCGAAGTCGACACCTTGGTCGAGGTGCCCGACGCCATGACCATCCCGCGCACGCTCCTGGCCTTCGTGGAGTGGTTGCGGGGGCAGCGGGCCAATCCGGTCACCCTGTTCGACGGGGCCGAGACCCTGCGCATGGCCGAGGCGTGCTATCGCTCGCACGACGAGGCGCGGCGGGTGTCGCTGGCCGAACTCTCCGAAGAGGAGCACGTCTGATGCGCCGCAGCCCTTGGATCCTGATGGTTCTGCTGCTCCTGGCCTCGACGGCCTCCGCTCAGGGTCGGATCGATCGCTTCAAACTGATGCGTTTCGACCGTGCCGCCTACCGGGCCGGGCCGATGGCCATGCTGCCGGCCGACACGAACTCGGGGATCGGTCTGGTCTACGGCGATCGCTTCGGTCTGGTGCGTGTCGTGCGCGTGACCGACGACGCCGTCCGCGAAGTCTGGCGCAGTCGGAACCTGGAAGGCGGAGAGATCGCCGAGATCCTCGTGGCCGACCTCGACGGCAGCGGCGGTGCCGACATCGTGGCCCGCACGAGCGGAGGCAACGTGTTCGTGTTCGACGAGTTCTACTCGTCCCGTTGGGAGAGTCTGAACGAGGGCCTGCGGCAGGTGTCCGCCATGAGCATCGCCAACCTCGACGACGACCCGAACTACGAGCTACTGCTCTTCGCCGACAACCAGCTCCTGTACTTCGACGGATCCGCGTTCAACCGCGAGTACCAGTCGACGCAGACCTACCGCGGCGGCGTGCGCGAGATGATGGTGGGCAACGTCGACAGCGATGCCGAACTCGAGATCGTGTTCAACAACGGAGTCGTGGTCGACGCGGTGAACGGCGAGCCCGAGTGGGAGACCGAGGCTTTCGGCAATTCGATCGAACTCGTCGACATCGACGGTGACGGCCTGCAGGAGATCCTGGGCTACCAGACACCGACGTCGTTCATGCGTATCTTCGACGCCGACACCCAGGAGGAGAAGCCGCTCCAATGACTCCCGACCCCAGTGCGCTGCAGGCTCTGACCGGCGGCTTCGGCGCGCTGATCACGCCGGGTCTCGCCCTGTCGCTGGTGGCGATGGTGGTCGGGGGCTTGGCGCTCGGGGCGGCGCTCGACCGGCGGGATCACCTCGTCACGGTCGCGGTCTTCGTGCTCCTCTTCACCAGTGCGACGGCTCGCCGCGGGGTGGGCACGACCGGAGTCACCGCACTGTGGGTGGGACTGGCCGCGCTGGTCGCGGTGATCGTGTGCCTGCGGGCGCACGGCGGGGTCTGGCGGGGGCTCCTGGCCGGACTCCTGTTGGCCGTGGTGGCGATCCTGTGGCGGATCGAACTCTTCGGTCCGGTACTCCTGGAACTGCGCGGCGCATGGCAGAGCGTGCCGGCATGGGGAACCCTGGTCGTCTACCACCTGGCCACCGCCCTCGCGTTGGCGGGTGTCTACGTGGTGGCGGCCGAGTCGGGGCGGAATCTTCCGGGCCGGCTGTCGTGGCTTCCGTGGGCGCTCACCTGCATCGGCACGGCTGCTCTGATCGCCACCGGCGGCTGGTCGGGGCTCGTCCAGGTCCTGCTGCTGCGCTGGCCCCACCTCCCGCTGGGCTGAGCTCGGCGGGGTCGGCGTACCGTGGCGGCAGTACGAAGCCCCGCCGCGACACGCGCAGCGGGGCTTCATCCCATCGGTTCCATTGTGAACGTCTGCTCCTGGGTCGTCTTGTTCGGTTCCTAGCGCCGCAGCCACCAGAAGATGTCCGCGAGCAACGTGAGGAGACCGAGGAAGTCCTCGGAAGTCATTCCGACCTCCTTCGGCAAGGTTTCGAGGATCGTGAGCCACACCGCCCCACCCGTCCCCATTCCCGGTCACCCCGATCCCGCTGCAGATTCCGTGCCGACATGGACTTCCTGGGAACGACGGACCACGACGACGGTCGTGTCGTCCACCGCCTCGGCGGCCGCATGGGCCTTCACGCGCTCGAAGATCGATGCGAGCAATCGCCGCGGCTCGTGCTCCCGCTCGGCACGGAGCAGCGCGGCGAGGCGCTGGGGACCGAAGGGTTCGCCCTCGGAGTCCTCCTCGTCGATCACACCGTCGGAGTAGGCCACGAGCGTATCGCCAGGATCGAGGCGGATGGTCCCGGCGTGGTAGCCGGCGTCGGGATCGACACCCAGCACCGGACCGCCGCGGGTCAGGGGTTCGCAGCGTTCGCGTCGGGATCGGATCCACAGCGGGGGTTCGATGCCCGCCACGCAGTACTCCACGACGCCCGTCCGTGGATCGATCAACGCGCAGAACAGGGCGATGAAGTTTCCGACCGAGGTCATTCCGTGGACGTGCCGGTTCACGTGCGCGATCGCGTCGGAAAGGGGGAGGCCGGGTCGCACGGTCTCGCGGACGGCCGTCCGGACTCCGCTCGTGAGGAGGCTGGCCGGAATCCCCTTGCCGGAGGCATCGGCGACGACGACCACGACCCCGCCATCGGACAGGGTGAAGTGATCGTGCAGATCGCCACCGACCGACCGGCTGCTGACGGTCCGGCCGCACACCGTGATCGAGTCGCCCAGGATCGGTGCCTGGGGCAGCAACTGTTGCTGGATCTTCTGGGCGAGTTGCAGTTCCGTCCGCACACGCTCGCGCGCGAGGTCCTCCTCGTGCAGACGGGCGTTCTGCAGCGCCGCCGCGGCCTGGCGGCACAGCGAGTCGACGTGGTAGAGGTGCAGGGCACCGTACGCGCGGCCGTCGTTCCGCGGGCCGAGCACCAGCAGGGCGACCGTCTCGCCCGAGGACACCAGCGGTGCGACCACGTGCGCGTCGGCGCGTCGGATCCAGGCCCGGGTGGAGGGGCCGAACCGATGGTCTTCGGTTGCGCGATCTGGCGGCAGGACGAGAACTTCACGCGATCCGCAGAGAAGTCGCGCGAGCGACGATTCGTCGCCCAGCTGCAGGGCCGTCGCCAGCTCCCCGTCGAGTCCGTGGGGCACCCATCGGCTCCCGTGCGGCTCGAGGATCCGCGCCTGGCGCGTGTCCACCAGCTGGCGGACGCCACCGAGGAAGTCCTCGATCACCGCCTCGGGTTCGCGCGACTCCGACAGGGTGCGGCCGAGCTCGTCGGCCACCCGGCGGATCCGTCGTTGCTCGGGGTACAGGACGCGATCGATCCCGCCGGCCAGAGCACGAACGGGAGCTCGTGTCAGCGTGAACAGGGCGACCAGCCCCACGATCACCAGGAGGTAGACCGCCGGACGCGCCGACGGATCCAGGCGCGGCCCCACGATGCCGGCCGTGACCCAGGCGCCCAGCGCGACCGGCAGGCCCAGGAACGCGGCGACGAGCGCCTGTCGGGTCAGATGGGCCAGATCGATCACACCGCTGCGGAGCAGGGCCAACGAGAAGCTCGCCGGCACGAGCGGCAGGGCGAGCACCGCGAGCTCGTCGAGCGGCCAGGCGTGGGTGGGGTCGAGCAGTCGGGCCAGGGCCGCGATCGTGAGTGGCAGCACACCCAACCCGAGTCCCAGTGCGGCCAGGCGTAGCTTCGATCCGCGCACCCAGGTCTCGCGGCGCTGGATCTTGCGGACGAACACCGCGATCCCCGCGAGTACGTACCCGACGAACAGAAGTGTGGTGGCGGTCAGGAGCCAGGGCTCGACCGCGCGTGCCGCCGGGCTGGCCGGAGCCAGCGACGACGCGACGTGGACGGGCAGCAGGACCACCGCCGGCACCAGCACCCAGCGCTGCCGCGCGTATCCCGCCTCCCGGCTCGCGACCCCTTCGGGGAAGATCAACAGGAAACGCAGCAGGAAGGCCGCCAGCAGCGCCTGCATCCCGTCTCGCAGCCCGGTGACCAGTCGGATCCAGTGGCGGTCGGGGAGGCTGGGCAGGTCGAGGAAGGGAAAGGCCAGCAACACGCACAGCACGTAGAACGTGCGGCCGAGCTCGTCGTCGCGGCGGAGGTAGGTGACGAAGCCCAGGAACAGGAAGCAGATCGCGCTGAGGCGCATGGAGAGCGTGAGGACCTGGCTCTCCATCGGGCGTCGGCTGAGCTCGATGTCGAGGACCAGGGGACGGTCGTTCCGCAGCAGTGTCAGACGGAGCTCGTCGCCGGCGTGCTGGCCGACCAGGGAGGCTCGGACGTCGGCGTAACTGGCGACCCGTTCCCGCCCGAGGGCGATCACCCGATCGCCGACCTCGACGCCGGCCCGGGCGGCCGGCCCGTCGGGTTCGACGACCATGACGGTGGTCTGACGGAGCTTCCAGCCGAGGTCGGGACGCCGGAGCATCTCGAGACCACCGGGGATCTCGAGGACCAGGAGCAGGGGCACGACGGCGAGCAACAGACGTCGCCCGAGTCGGCCGGGGGACCGGTCCACTCCACCCTCCCGTTCTGGAGTCGTCCGCACTCTGACCGATGTCCCGCGCGGCCGTCAAGCGCGGTCGAGGCGAGACGTCACCGGGCGAGGACCATGCGGCGCGTCACCACCTGCCCCTCGAACTCCAGGCGCGTGAAGTAGAGTCCCGAGGCGACCGGACGTCCGGTGCGATCGGTGCCGTCCCACATCACCTCGTCGCGACCTGCCGCGTGCACCGACTCGACGAGGTTGCGTACGATCCGCCCACGCGCGTCGTAGACCCGCAGGGAGACGTGACCCTCGCGCGGGATCGCGTAGGCGACCAGGGTGCGCGGGTTGAACGGGTTGGGAACGGGGCGTCCGAGCCACGCGCGGTCGTTCGCCAGGACGGCCGGGACGTCGGGCTCGTCGATGCCGACCGACGTGGACAGCCCCGCCTGATCGACGATCGTTCCGGCCAGGGCACGTGTGATCGCGTGCCCCAGCGTGGGGTCGAGCTGTTGGTAGGTGTCGGTGGAGCGGTGGTAGTCGCCGTAGGCCGCCCAGTCCTCCTCGATGGCCAGCAGGGCGGGGATCCCCGCCTGGAGGAACGGGATGTGATCGCTGCCGAAGGGATTGAAGCTGAAGCTCCACTCCAGTCCACCCAGGGCGACCACGTTGTCACGCAGCGACGTCATCAGGGGCTCCGAGGCCTGGTTCGCTTCGATCAACACGCCGAAGTCGTCCTGCCAGGCCGAGACCATGTCCATGGTCAGGGCGGCGGTCACGGTCCATCCGTTGGCCGCGAGCTGGTCGACGTAGGCCTGACTACCGTACAGTCCCTGTTCCTCGCCTCCGAAACAGACGAAGTGCACGCTGCGCTCGGGGACGGCGTCGGCGAAGACCTCGGCCAGGTGCAGGACCGCCGCCGTCCCGCTGGCATTGTCCTCGGCGCCGGGCGCGAGCTGGGTCGGGATCTCGCTGGTCGCGTCGTAGTGCGCACCCACGACCACGACCTCGTCGGGGAGTCCGGCGCCCTCGCGGATCGCGATCAGGTTCTGTGTCGTCCATCCCGGCATGGGCACCGTCTGGGAGACGACGGAGTACCCCGCGGACTCGAAGCCCGTGGTGAGCCAGGCGACGGCATCGTCGACGCCGCCGGCCTGGCCCTCGCTGTAGGTGTAGCGGGTGGTGATCGTGCCCGACCGCCCACTGGCGTCCAACGGTAGGTCTCCCGAGAGCTTGCGGACGATCTCGGAGTAGCGCGCGAGATCGACTTCGTCGATCAGCGCGGTCTTGGCGGCGGAGTCGACACGGCGGGGCAGATTGGCCACCCCGTCGCGGGGACGCGGTGGTGGCGTGAGCCACGTCAGGCGTTCGAAGTGGTGGGAGAGATGGGAGTGCCCCGCGGGGTCGTCGAGGGCGACGATCCGATGACCGCTCCATCGCGCGAGGGTCCGCAGATCGTCGTCGGCATGGACGGCGGACTCGCGCACGACGTACAACTGTTCGCCGTCGGGGGCACGGAGCGTCCGGGCCGACGCGGGCAGGGCTGGCGTGGCGCCGGGTGCCGGCACCCACACGGTCCTGTCGCCCAGGATCCGGACCTGCACCTCGGCCTCGGACGGACGCGGTGTGCCGGAATCGACCAGATGGACGACGGGGCCGGCCATCGCGGTGGTGGCGCCCAGCAGCGCGACGGCGCACAGCAGCAATCGGAGTCTCGGCATGGATCCACTTCCGTCGGGAAACGCTCTCTCACAAAAGTACCACCACCGACGGGGCCCGGGAAAGGGTCGTGGCGAGATCCCGACCCCTCGGTCCACGGTGGCGGCGGGGGCCCGATGGTTCGCGGCGGCAGCCGTCGTGGTCCTCGGGGCGTGCGCCTCGACCCCGCGGTCGGAGCGCGTCGGCGCCACGGTGGAGGTCTCGCCGGACTTCGGGCGCGTGCTCGAGGCGACCCTTGCCGTGGCCCCCACCGTCCCAGGTCCCACGACCGCAACCCTGCACGGGGACCTGCGGCGCGTGGCCCTCGAACTCCACGATCATCTGTACGCAGGATTGCCCGCCACTCGGTTGGTCGGCCCCGACAGCGTCGGAGCCCGGTTGGAGACCGGGGACGTCGGCCTGAGGCCGCTCGTCCGGCGACTGGCCCTGGGCGACCGGCTGCTGCCGGCCGATGGCGAACCCCTGCGACGTGCGCTCGGGCAGCGGTACGTCCTGCTGACCTGGATCGCGGAGACGGTCGTCACCGGATCGGAGCGGCCGCGCACCGACCTCGACGTCTCGGACTTCAACACGGACCAGGGACTGGCCTCCTATCGGCGCATCGAGGGTGCCCTGCACGGGGCCGTCGTCGATCTCGAGCGCGCCGAGGTGTTGTGGCGTGCCCGCGAGCCCTACCGCGGACGTCCCGTCTTCGACGACGCTCCCTTCGGTACGGAACTCGATCGTCTTCGGGCATCGGCGGCGACCACGCTCGCGATGACCCTGGAGAGTTCGTGACCATTCCCGCGTGGACGCCCAACTCGTTGTCAGGACGTCCGATTGACCGCCGCGCGGGCCGTTGCTAGCCTACCCGTTCTCCCGACCGGCCCCGCCGGTCCCCCGACCCGTGGCGGCCCCGTGGCCAGCCTTCCGCCCGCACCGAGCGCGAAGCCCCGCGCCGAGGACGACGATGGACAAGCAGTACGATCCCACCGGACTCGAGGAGAAGTGGTATCCGCAGTGGGAAGAGGCCGGCCTGTTCACGCCGCCCGAGGACCTCGAGCCCACCGAGGACGCCCCGGCCTTCGTGATCACGCTGCCGCCGCCGAACGTCACGGGCATCCTGCACATCGGTCACTGCCTCGGTGCCGGCATCATGGACGCGCTCGTGCGCTACTACCGCATGTGCGGACGGCCGACGCTGTTCGTCCCCGGCACCGACCACGCCAGCATCGCCACCGAGAACAAGGTCGTCGCCCAGTTGCGCAGCGAAGGCATCGACGCGCGCGACCTCGACCGCGACGCCTTCCTCGAGCGCGCCTGGAAGTGGGCCGACGATCACCACGACGTGATCGTCTCGCAGTTCAAGCGCTACGGCGTGAGCCTCGACTGGACACGCGAAGCCTTCACCATGGACGAGCAGCGCACGCGCGCGGTGCTCACGGCCTTCGTGAAGCTGTACGAGAAGGGCCTGGTCTTCCGCGGCGACTACATGACGAACTGGTCGGTCGCCCAGCAGAGCGCCGTGAGTGACGAAGAGGTCGTGCACAAGGAGGTGAACGGCAAGCTCTGGCACTTCCGCTATCCGCTGAAGGAGACCGGCTACCTGGTCGTGGCGACCACCCGCCCCGAGACCATGCTCGGCGACACCGCGGTGGCGGTGAACCCCGACGCCGAGAAGACCGCGTGGTTGAAGGGCCAGACGGTGATCCTGCCGCTCGTCGGGCGCGAGATGCCGGTGATCGAGGACGACCACGTCGATCCCGAGTTCGGCACCGGCTGCGTGAAGGTCACGCCCGCGCACGACCCCAACGACTACGAGATGGGCAAGCGGCACGACCTGGACTTCGTGAACATCCTGGATCCCGACGGGACGATCAGCGACGCCGCCCCCGAGGCCTACCGCGGCCTCGACCGCTTCGAGGCGCGTAAGAAGGTCGTGGCCGACATGGAGGCCGAAGGCCTGCTCGAGAAGATCGAGGACCACACGCACATGGTCGGCTACCACGACCGCAGCGACACGGTGATCGAGCCCTACATCTCGAAGCAGTGGTTCCTGAAGATGGACGACCTCGCGAAGCCCGCGATCGAAGCGGTGGAGAAGGGCGAGATCACCATCTTCCCCGATCGCTGGCAGGGCGTGTACTTCCACTGGATGCGCAACATCCGCGACTGGTGCATCAGCCGACAGTTGCGCTGGGGGCACCGGATTCCCTTCTACGAGTGCGCCGACTGCGGCCACGAGATGGTGCAGGTCGACGCGCCCACGCGGTGCGCCGAGTGCGGCAGCGAGTCGCTCGAGCAGGACGAAGACGTCCTCGACACCTGGTTCAGTTCGTGGCTGTGGACCTTCAGTCCGCTGGGCTGGCCCGAGAAGACCGACGACCTGCGGAAGTTCCACCCCACGAGCGTGCTCGTGACCGGATCGGACATCATCTTCTTCTGGGTCGCGCGCATGATCATGGCCAGCTACGAGTTCCTCGACGAGCCACCCTTCGAAGAGGTGCTCTTCCACGGCATCGTGCGCGACGAGAAGGGACGAAAGCTCAGCAAGAGTCTGGGCAACAGTCCCGACCCGATCGAACTCATGGACGAGTACGGTGCCGACGCGCTGCGCTTCGTGCTGGTGATGCTCACGCCGACGGGCTCGGACATCAACTTCAGCGACGGGACCTGCGAGACGGGCCGGAACTTCTGCACGAAGATCTGGAACGCCACGCGGCTGCTGTTCGGGCACCTCGACGAGTCCGACCTGCAGTTCGGCGAGGCGCAGGTGGAGCGCATGGAGCGCGACCTGGCCCCGCTCGAGCCCGACGACGACTTCGACGCCGACGCGTGGTTGCGGGCGATCCACTACGCCACCTTCGGCGGCGACGCTCCGCCGACCGGAGAGCTGGCGCCGGTCGAGCTCGAGGATCGCTGGATGCTGCACCGTCTGGCCGTGGCCGCGCAGAGCGTGGAACGCAGCATGGAGGCGCGACGACTGAACGATGCCGCCTACGCGGGCTACGACTGTTTCTGGCACGAGTACTGTGACTGGTACCTCGAGGCGATCAAGCCGCGCCTGCGCGGCGAGAGTCCGCGCGAACGCAACACGGCGCTGGTGGTGGCGCTGACGGTGCACGCGCTGCTGCTCCGTCTGTTGCATCCGTTCCTGCCGTACATCACCGAGGAGCTGTGGCACGCCCATCCGGCGACGGCGGGCTTCGTGGTGGCCGCGCCCATGCCCCGCTTCGTGGGCGACCCGCCCCTGGCCGCCGATGCGGTGCGCTTCGACCGCGTGCGCGAACTCGTGGGTGCGATCCGCAACCTGCGGGGTGAGCTCGGGGTCCCGCCGGGAAAGCGCGGACGTGCGCTGCTCCGTGGCGAGGGCGAGGTCGCACGCGGCGTCGAGCCGCTGGGGGGTCCGATCGCGCTTCTCGCGAAGCTCGAGAGCGTGGAGATGCTACCGATGGGCGAGGAGGCACCGGCGCAGTCGGTGTCGGCCGTGGTGGGCGACCTCGAGGTCTTCCTGCCACTCGAGGGACTGGTCGATCTCGAGGAGGAGCGCAAGCGTCTCGCCAAGGAACGCGATGGTGTGGCCCGGCGTTTGAACGGGGTCCGGGGCAAGCTGTCGAACGAGAAGTTCGTGAGCAAGGCGCCGGCCGAGGTGGTGGAGCGTGAGCGTGCGCTCGAAGCCAGCCTGGCCGACACCCTGACGAAGCTCGACGAGCGGATCGCCGCTCTGCAGGACTGAGCGGCACCGTCGGTCGACGGGGCAGGAGGGGTCATGAGCGAGGGCGACGTCCGCGACTACCGGAGCCTGGGAGAGATCCTCCGCGACGCTCGCGAGAAGAAGGGCTGGTCGGTCGAAGAGCTCCACGATCGCACCCGGATCGCACCGCGTATGCTCCAGGCGCTGGAGTCCGACGACTTCGACCAGTTCGACAGCCCGGTCTATGCCCGCGGATTCGTGCGGCAACTCGCCGGGGTCCTCGATCTCGATCCGGACTGGTTGCTCACCAAACTCGGACTGCCCGAGCGCCCGCCCCAGCCGATCGAACCGGACGAGGCCGCCACGCAGGAGTTCACATCGGTGACGCCGCCCACGGCACCTCCGGTGTCCGAGAGGGGCCCGGTGTGGGAGGTCGAGTCGGTCCGGGTCCGCCGTATTGCGCCCGAGAGCAGTGGCGGTGGCCGTGCGCGGTGGATCACGCTCGCTGTGGCCACGGCGGTGATCGTCGGCGCGGTGGTCGTGTGGACCCTCCTGCCGGTCGACGATGGTCTCGGGCCCGATGCCGAGCGCCCGGAGACCCGGGTGGCGGAATCGCCCGCCCCACGGACGTCCGTCCCGCCGGCGGAGACGCCCGGGGAGCAGGCGCCGGCCGGGGAAGTGGAGGATGCCGCCGAGGGATCCCCGGAGGGCGGTGACGTCGCGATCCCGCCCGAGCCGGCGGACGACGACCCGATCACCGAGGAGACACCTCCGGTCGACCGACTCGAGTGGCACCCCAGCACCGCGCCGGCGCCGGTGGACGAGCGAACGGCGGAGCGGAGCACCGCGGGGACCGAGGACGCCGACATCGACGAGACGGCCGACCAGACGGTCGAGAACGAAGGTGAGAGGGCGCCGGCGCGCGCAGACATGACCTCGACGCCCGCACGCCGCGACGAGGTCGTGGAGTCCACGGAGCCGAACGGGGGGCTTCCGAGTGTGGTGCGCGGTCAGCCCGAGGCCGACGTGCCCGTCATGCGGCTCGTGATCACCGCACGGGAGCGGGTCGAGGTGGACGTCGAGCTCGCTAGGGGCCAGCGCGAACGCCGAGTCCTGGAAGCCGGTGAGGTCTGGAGGCTGACCGGCACCGACCACTTCCTGATCCGCGCGAGCGATCCCGATGCCGCCGACTTCGAGCTCGACGGCATCGTGCGCGAACCACCGCCGCGTTGGACCGGGGCGGAGTGGTTCCTCCGGAGCGAACCGGCCGACCCCGAATGACTGGTCGCGATCAGTGGATCCCGTGCATCCACCGGCGAAGCAGGGGCACCAGCACCAGCAGTGCCGCAGCGGCTCCGAGGATCACGTAGAGTCCCCACACCTGGTAGGCGTCGGTGTACGCGGCCAGCGACTCCAAGGGCGTGGCGCCGGCGACGGCTTCTTCGCCACCTGCGGTCAGCTTTCCGATCTCGCCGGCGATCTTGTTCGCGAGTGCGATCGACAGGAACCATGCACCCATGACGAAGCCCACGATCTTGCCGGGCGAGAGCTTGCTGATCATCGAGAGTCCGACCGGTGACAGGCTCAGCTCGCCGGTGGTGTGCAGCAGGTAGAGACCGAACAGGAACAGCACCGGCACCAGACCCTGCTCGTCGGCGAAGAACTTCGCCCCGATCAGGATCACACCGAAGCCCAGCCCGAGCTGCGCCAGGCCGAGCACGAACTTCATCGGAGTGGACGGCTCGGCGTTGGCCGTGCGCAGACGGAGCCACATCCACGAGAAGACCGGCGCCAGCAGCATGATGTACAGCGGGTTCAGGCTCTGGAAGACCGAGGCCGGGATTTCGCCGCCGAAGACGTTGCGGTCGACGTTGCGCTCGGTGAACAGTGTGAGCGAGCCTCCGGCCTGCTCGAACAAGGCCCAGAACATGGCGTGGAAGAAGAAGAGCACCACGACCACGAGCAGGCGGTCGCCCTGCTGGCGGTGGGTGAGCACGGGCGCGCTCGCCACGACGTCGGCCCCGGCGGCGGACGTCTCCGGCTGCGACGAGGCGATCGGCTGGTCGCCCTTCGCGCGGAGACGCAGGGCCTCGAAGACCAGGTAGGCCACGATGCCCAGTGCGATGATCAGCAGCAGGGTCGACATGAGCTGGTCGAGGCTCAGGAGGGCCGCACAGATCGGCAGCATGAGCAGGGTGCCGCCCCACACCAGGACGTTCGGGCTCAAGGGGCCCAGGGCCGGGCGCCGCGCGGCGACGGGGTCGGGCTCGAGACCGGAGGATCCGAAGACCTTCTTCCCGACCGTCCAGAACACGATCAGGCCGAGGCCCATGCCGATGCCGGCCAGACCGAATCCGTAGTGCCAGCCGATGTTCTCGCCGACGTATCCGCAGGTCAGCGACGACAGGAAGGCCCCGATGTTCACGCCCATGTAGAAGATCGTGTAGGCGCCGTCCTTGCGTGGGTCGTCGGTCGTGTAGAAGGTGCCGAGATAGCTGCTGATGTTCGGCTTGAAGTAGCCGTTGCCGATGATGATCAGGGCGAGAGAACCCGCGAACAGTGCCATGTTCCCCTCGAAGAGCATGCCCTCGAGGGCCAGGGCGAAGTGCCCGAGCATCATGATGATCCCGCCCACCAGGATCGCCTTGCGGAAACCGAACACCCGGTCGGCGATCAGGCCGCCGACGACGGGGAACAGGTAGACCATCGAGGTGTAGGAGCCGTAGATCCCCAGGGCCCGGGCGTCGGCGGCCGCTCCCATGTCGACGAAGAGGACCTTCACCATGTACAGGGTGAGTAGCGCGCGCATCCCGTAGTAGCTGAAGCGCTCCCACATCTCCGCTCCGAAGAGCACGAAGAGGGCGCCCGGGTGGGTCTTGCGATTGGTCGCGATGACCACGGGCACCCAGATCAACACGAAGATCCATCCGAAGAGCAGGATGTACTCGGTGATGTTCATGGCGGGTCCTGGGTTCGTGCGGAAGGGGGCGGCCGGAGTCACGGCGTCTCCGGCCCGCGGAGGTCAACCTCGGCATTGAACGGGACTTGGGGTCGCGCCGCAAGGGAAGGTCACGTCTGCGGAATCTTGCCACGACCCCCGACCGGGAATAGTGTGAACGGTCCCTCGGACTCGCGACGCGGCAGCGCCGGATGGAGCCCATGAGCCAGTTCCGACTCCACAGCCCGTATCCGCCGACCGGCGACCAGCCCGAGGCGATCCGTGAGCTCGTCGACGGCCTGAACACCGGTCGCCGCGACCAGGTCCTGCTGGGCGTGACCGGCAGCGGCAAGACCTTCACCATGGCGAACGTGATCGCCCAGTGGGGGCGTCCGACCCTGGTCCTGAGCCACAACAAGACCCTGGCCGCCCAGCTCTACGGCGAGCTGCGGGGCTTCTTCCCGGACAACGCGGTCGAGTACTTCATCAGCTACTACGACTACTACCAGCCCGAGGCCTTCATCCCCAGCACCAACACCTACATCGAGAAGGACGCGAGCATCAACGACGAGATCGAACGCCTGCGGCTGCGGGCCACGGCTTCGTTGCTGTCGCGTTCCGACGTCATCGTGGTGGCCAGCGTGAGCTGCATCTTCGGCCTGGGCAATCCCGAGAACATCCGTCGTCAGGTGTTGGGGATCCACGTGGGCGAGGAGGTCGAGCGCGACGACCTGCTACGCCGTCTCGTGGACATCCAGTACGCCCGCAACGACGTCGCCTTCGAGCGCGGGACCTTCCGCGTGCGGGGCGACGTGGTCGAGATCAAGCCCGCCTACGCCGACGAGATCGTGCGCGTGGAGATGTTCGGCGACGAGATCGACGCCATCGCCCGCGTCGACCCGATCACCGGCGACGTGATCGGCCGGGTCGAGAGCGCGGCGATCTACCCGGCCACACACTTCATCACCGAGCGCAGCATGCTCGAGACCATCGGCACCGAGATCACCGCCGACCTCGAGTCGCGCCTGAGCGAGTTCGAGGCGAACAAGAAGCTGCTCGAGGCCCAACGGCTGGAGAGCCGCACCCGCTACGACATCGAGATGATCCAGGAGATGGGGTACTGCGCCGGTGTCGAGAACTACTCCCGGTACTTCGATCGTCGGAGTCCGGGCGACCGCCCCGCCTGTCTGCTCGACTACTTCCCCGAGGACTGGCTGATGATCATCGACGAGAGCCACGTCACGGTGCCGCAGGTCGGCGGAATGTTCAACGGCGACAGGTCGCGCAAGGAGACCCTGGTCGAGCACGGCTTCCGCCTTCCGAGCGCTCTCGACAACCGACCGCTCAAGTTCGACGAGTTCCTCACCATGCTCCCGAAAACGGTGTACGTGTCGGCCACGCCGAGCGGCTGGGAACTCGACCGGGCCGGCGGCGTGATCACCGAGCAGATCATCCGTCCGACCGGACTCATGGATCCGGCCCTGGAACTGCGTCCGGTCAAGGGCCAGATCGACGACCTGATGAACGAGATCAAGGGTGTGGTGACCAAGGGCCAACGCGTGCTCGTGACCACGTTGACCAAACGCATGGCCGAGGATCTGACCGACTACCTTCGCGAGGCCGGCGTGGCCGTGCAGTACCTGCACAGCGACATCGCTGCGCTCGATCGCGTGCAGATCCTGCGCGGACTGCGCCTGGGCGAGTTCGACGTGCTCGTCGGTATCAACCTGTTGCGCGAGGGCCTCGACCTGCCCGAGGTCGGCCTGGTCGCGATCCTGGATGCCGACAAGGAGGGCTTCCTGCGCAGCGAGACCAGCCTGATCCAGACCGCGGGCCGCGCGGCGCGCAACGTCGACGGACGCGTGATCCTCTACGCCGACAACGTCACCGGTTCGATGCAGCGGGCCATGGACGAGACCGAGCGTCGGCGCGAGAAACAGAGGCAGTACAACGAGGGGCACGGCATCGTTCCGCGGAGTATCGTGAAGAGTGTCGAGGACATCATGTCGATCACCTCGGCCGCCGACGGTGTGGGCGAGAACGCGCCGGCGGCACCGAAGCGTGGGCGCAGGGCGGAACCCGCGGAGTCCACCGATCCCGTCCTCGCGATCCTCGAGGGCCTGGACAGCCAGGGGCCGGCCGAGATCCTCGACCGCCTGCGCGATGAGATGTACCGCGCGGCGAAGGACCTCGACTTCGAGACCGCGGCCTCGTTGCGCGACCGCATCGAGGAGTTCGTGCTCGAACACGACCTGGAGGGCCCGTCGAGCGTGCAGGCCGAGCGCGAGCGCAAGAGCAACACCCGGCCGAAGGCCCGTCGGCCGAAGTCGAAGGCGAAGCGCCGATGAGATTCGATTCCGAGGCCCGTGACGCCGCGCTCCGTCTGCTGGAGTGGTCGCTGCACGAGGACCGCGCCCGGCACGACGTGACCAGTCTGCTGGCCGTCCCCGACGACGCCCGTGGTCGCTTCGTCGTGCGCAACCGAGCGGCCGGCGTGGTCGCAGGGATCGAGGCGGTGGCCCTGACCCTGGAACTGCTCGGTGCCGACGCGTCGGCGTCCGTCGTCGTCGAGGACGGAACCAGTCTGGCCGTGCCCACGGCCCTGGCCACGGTCGAAGGACGGAGGCTGGACGTGCTCGCCACCGAACGCACGTTCCTGAACCTGATCGGCGTGCTCTCGGGCACGGCCACGCTCACACGGCGCTTCGTCGACGCCGCCGGTCCGGGCTGCACGATCCTGGACACCCGCAAGACCTGGCCCGGATACCGCACACTGCAGAAGTACGCCGTGCGCTGTGGGGGCGGACGCAACCACCGTCCGCACCTCGCCGGTGGGATCCTGCTCAAGGACAATCATCGGCAGTACGGTCTCGATCTGCCGGCACTGGTGCGTCGGGCACGGGCCGGGCACGGAGGACTGGAGATCGTGGTGGAGGTCGACGGACTCGACGAACTGGACGAGGCGCTCGGACTCGACGTCGATCGGGTCCTGCTCGACAACTTCGATCCCGACGGCTTGGCCGAGGCCCGCCGGCTTCGTGATGCGCGGGCCCCGTCGATCGCCCTCGAGGTGTCCGGGGGCGTCGACCTCACCACCGTCGGTGCACTGGCCGCGGCGGGGGCGGACTATGCGAGCGTGGGCGCGTTGACCCACTCGGCGGCGGTGTTCGACGTCGGACTCGACGAACTCGCAGCGGAGGACGCGTCTTGAGACGGGACCTGGTGCCCAAAGCACTCGACACCGCGTGGCTCGGTCACGTCTTCGACGCGCACGACGAGATCGACAGCACGAATCGCCGGGCCTCCGACCTCGCTGCGGCCGACACCGCGCACGGCACGGTGGTGGTCGCCGGGCGACAGACCGCCGGGCGCGGTCGTCAGGGACGGGCGTGGATCGGTGTCGAGGGAGACCTCCTCGCGTCCTGTGTCCTGCGGCCGCCGACCGTCGGTCCGGACGTCGCTGCGCTCTCGCTGGTGGTCGCTCTCGACATCGCGGGCACGCTCCGCGACGACATCGGAATCGAGACCGTCGGGGTCAAGTGGCCCAACGACGTGTGGGTCGGATCGCGCAAGATCGCGGGCATCCTGCTCGAGGCTCGAAGCGATACGGCGCCGCGTGTCGTGGTCGGTTTCGGTGTGAACCTCCGGCGCCCCGCGATCCGCGACGAGGCGCTCGAAGGGCGCGCCACGTCGGTCGAGGAGGCACGGCCGGATCGACGGCCACCGTCGCCCGCCGAGTTCCTCGCGTGCGCCTTGCCGCGTCTCGAGCGCGGGATCGACGACTTCGTCGCCGCGGGATTCACTCGGCGTGGCGCCGAGTGGGACGCTCTCGACGTACTGCGAGGCCGGATCGTGGAGTACCATCGCGAGGGTCGGCGCGCGAGGGCCGAGGCCGTGGGTCTGGCGCCCGACGGGTCGCTGCGCGTGGTCCACGGCGACGGGCGTGTCGAGCAGTTGTACGGAGGCGAGGTGCACGTGATGGGGTTCGGGGTATGAAGTGGCTCGCCCTCGACATCGGGAACTCGAAGGTCGCTGCGGGCTTGGTCGAGCGGACCACGGTGATCGACGAGATCGCGGTCCTCGACCCCGATGCCGGTGTGGAGTCACAGATGGCGGCGATCTTCGATCCGGTGATCGAGGCCATCGGCCGCCACGATGCGGTGGGCGTGGTCGTATCGTCGGTCGTGCCCCACGTTCTCGAACTCTTCGAACACCTGTGGTGGGGACGACGCCCCGAGCGCGAGCTGCACAGTCTCGTGGTGACCCACGAAGCAGCACTGCCCTACGTGCTCGACGTGGACCGGCCCGAGACCGTGGGGGCCGACCGCCTGTGCAACGTCGCCGCCGCGGTGGCACTCGGGTTCCACGACGCCATCCTCGTGGATCTGGGCACGGCGAACACCTTCGACCTCCTCCGCGACGGATGGTTCGTGGGGGGGCTGATCGGTCCCGGTGCCGAGCGCTCGCACCGCGCGCTGGTCGAGGCCGGTGTGCAGTTGCCCGACGTCGCGTTCGCCCACCCGCGATCGCTGGTGGGTCGCGACACCGCCCGTGCCATGCAGGCGGGGAGCTTCCACCAGGCGGTGGGGGCGGTCGCCCACGTGATCCGACGCCTGCGCGTGGATCGTCCGGACCGGCCGACGCTCCTGGCCGGCGGTCTGGCCGAGACGATCGGCCCCGAGCTTCCCTTCGAAGTGTTGTACGTTCCTCACATGACCCTCATCGGGGCCGCGCGCATCGCCGAGGAGAACCACGGGGGACACCGCTCATGACCGACCTCACCCGAAGCGAATGATCGATCCCGGACGAAGCGTCGCCGATCTGCGAGACCGGTTGCACGATCTCGGGGGCCGCGACGCGCACGTGGGTCGGTTGCTGCGCGCGTGGCTCGGCGGACGTGGACTCGACACGGCCGCCGAACGGCGCGGGCGGGGTCGCGCGCCACGGTGGCCGCGGTCCCTGGGAGCAGTGCTCCCCGAGGTGCAGCGATCGCTCGACGCGATGCTCTCGGAGGTCGCTCGGGCCGACGCCGGCGACGGATCGAGACGGCGCGTCCTCCGGCTCCGCTCGGGGCGGACGATCGAGTCGGTCGACCTTCCCCGCGACGGTCTCTGCGTCTCGACGCAGGTCGGCTGCGCGGTGGGCTGCCGTTTCTGCAAGACCGGCGAGGACGGACTGCTCCGACAACTGTCGGCGCTCGAGATCCTCGCCCAGGTCGTCCGGGCCCGCCGTGAGCGACCGGTACGGCGCGTGGTCTTCATGGGGATGGGCGAGCCGGCCCACAACCTCGATGCGGTGCTCGACGCGATCGACTCGCTCGGCACCGATGGCGGCGTGGGACACAAGAATCTGGCCTTCTCCACGGTGGGCGATCCGGCGGTCTTCGAGCGTCTCGCTGCTGGCCGCGTCCGGCCGGCCCTCTCGCTGTCGCTGCACGCGCTCGACCGCGAGGCCCGGGAGCGCATGCTGCCCCGGGCACCCGCTGCCGACCCGTCCGGATTGCTCGACGCGGCGCTCGACTACGCCGATCGTGTGGCCCACCCGCTCCAGGTGCAGTGGACACTCCTCGCCGGTTTCAACGACGACGACGCCCAGGCCGACCGCCTGGCCGCCGCGCTCCGGGATCGGCGGGCGATCGTGAACTACATCCCCTTCAACGACGTCGAAGGAAGTGGTTTCCGACGCCCCTCCGTCGACCGGTGCGTGGACCTCGTGCGCCGGCTGCGCCGGGCGGGCATCGTCGCGACGCTGCGGTTCTCCGCCGCGGTCGAGGTCGACGGGGGGTGCGGGCAGCTCCGTTCCCGGGTCGCCACACGGGGCCTCGGCCGTCTGCCGTACTGACAGAGTGCTCACGCGGCGCGATCTGTCAGATCGACCGGTGGACTCGTCAGGAGCGTGGCAGCTGGCAGACACGCAACGGCCATGGATCCTCCAACGCATTCCAGGTCAACCGATTGCGTGGTCCTCTGCAAGTGGCACGAGATATGGATCGCCGTGTGCTGGAGCGCTCGGGGGCGGCTTCGCTCCCCGGGATCACCAACAACGCCGAATCGCGGCCGACTCCGGCCGCAACGAAAGGAGGATGGACCATGACCGCTCTCACACGGTACCGCCCGCGGACGGGTCTGGACATCCTGCGACAGGACCCGTTCTTCACGCGGCTCTTCGGCGAGTGGGCGCCCGACGAACTGGATCAGGACACCCAGCAGTGGATGCCTTCGCTCGACCTCGTCGAGCACGAGGACACCTACGAGATCCGCGTCGACGTACCGGGCATCGACCCGAAGGACATCGAGGTCATGCTGCAGAACGACGTGCTGATCATCCGCGGCGAACGCCACGGGTCGAGCGAGAAGGAGACCGAAGAGGGAAAGGTCCTGCGACGCGAGAGCTGGAACGGCCGTTTCGAACGTTCGATCCGACTCCCCGGCGGAGTGAATGCCGCCAAGGTCAAGGCCAAGGGAAGGGACGGCGTGCTGCAGGTGACGCTGCCCAAGGCCGAGGAATCGATCGGTCGCCGGATCTCGATCGAGTCCTGACCCACGGTCACGCCCGATCCGATCGCGGGGCAGGGGGAGCGCCTCCTGCCCCGCTGCTCGGACCGTACGCCGGATCCCTCCGCGACGAGCGCGGCCGCGACGAGCAGGATCCGGCTCCGCCATGGGTCGTGGCGCCGGTGGAACCCCGGGTCCAGACCTCGGGAGGTGCCCGACATCACCTTTTCGCTAGTGCAATCGGTTCCCGCGCGCGGTTTTACTTGAAATCGTAGTTCCCCGAAGGATGGACCGGCATGGCACGATTCGAGCGGATCCTGCATCCGACCGACTTCTCGGAGAACGGACGGGCGGCGCTGCCGCTGCTCGCCGACGTGTGCGCCATGTCGACGGTCGAGGGTGGTCCCGAGGTCCACGTGATCCACGTGCTCGAGCCGATCATTTCGACGACCGACTTCACGTGGTCCGGGCTGAGTCACAACGAACTCGAGGCCAAACGCCTGACGGCGGCGCGCGAAGCGCTCGACGAGTTCGTGGGTGAGTTCGAACTCCGGGCACGTGAGGTGATCGTCGACGTGATCCGGGGGAAGAGTCACGAGGCGATCGATCAGTACGCCGAGAAGCACGAGATCGATCTCATCGTGATGGCCACCCACGGTCACACCGGCCTCAGCCACCTGCTGCTCGGCAGCACCGCCGAGCTCGTGGTCCGGACCGCCCGCTGCCCCGTGCTCACGGTCAAGGGAATCACCGAACCGGCCGAGTGAGCCGACCCGTTCCGACGACGACCCAGGAGGATGTCACCGTGGACCCGGCACCCGTTCTCGTTCGCGACATCATGGTCACCGACGTCCAGGTCTGCGGCCCCGACGACACGCTGCGCGACGCCCTGGACATCATGCTCGAGCAGGGCCTGACCACCCTTCCGGTCGTCGACCCCGCTCAGAACTGTGTGGGCGTCATCGCCGCGGTCGACCTCCTCGCCCCGAGCGACGAGATGGAGGAGGAGCTGCGCGTCCTCACCGGACAGAGCAACGACGAGAACGGCTATCTGCCCGAGACGGTGCAGACACGGGGGCTGGCCTCGCAGATGGTCGAGGACTTCATGTCGTCGCGGGTGGTGGCGGTCGCGCCGGACACCGAGCTGCACAAGGCGGCCGGGATCATGCTCAAGAACCAGATTCATCATCTGGTGGTGATCGACGCCCAGGACAAGCTGATCGGCATCCTGTCGACGATGGACATCCTCGAGGTGTACGCCAACGAGGGTGAGGTCGCCGAGGCCTAGCGCCCCGGACGTCTCCGGCGCGCCGATCCGTCAACATCTGGTCGAATCGTCACTTGGACCGATTCCTGGCAGTCGAGATTCCCGGTTGCCAACCCCCCGGGTCCTGCCTATATTGCGCGCCGTTGGCAGACGAGATCCCTGTCTGCTGAATACCGATTTCAATTCTTCGGGGATCGACGGCGGGCTCCGGCCCCCTTCGAACCGAACCAGTGCCT
The DNA here is from genome assembly GCA_035268685.1 of Candidatus Krumholzibacteriia bacterium. Taxonomy (NCBI): domain Bacteria; phylum Candidatus Krumholzibacteriota; class Candidatus Krumholzibacteriia; species Candidatus Krumholzibacteriia bacterium. Next base: position 30,564 of record DATFKK010000159.1, read on the forward strand.
GCCCGGGCCACGCCCGGGAAACGCCTGCCCGGGGAACGTCCCGGTCAAGAGGAGGAGTCCACCGATGGCGAACAAGATCCGTCCGCTGGGCGATCGCGTCGTCGTCCAGGCGATGACCCAGGAGAAGAGCAAGAGCGGCATCATCATCCCCGACACGGCCAAGGAAAAGCCGCAGCAGGGGAAGGTCGTCGCCGTCGGTCCGGGTCGCCTGAGCGAGTCCGGCGACCGTCTGGAGCCGGAAGTCAAGGAAGGCGACGTCGTGCTCTTCGGCAAGTACAGCGGCACCGAGATCGAGGTCGACTCGGACGCGCTGCTGATCCTGCGCGAATCCGACATCCTGGCGGTTCTGTAGTCCACGGACCGCGTTCGTCCGAGCCCGGACACAATCGTCTCTTCGCAGAACCAATCAGAACCGGAAAACCCACGAGGAGTGGATCCCGATGGCCAAGATGATCGCTTTCGACGCGCACGCTCGCGACGAGCTGAAGAAGGGCGTCGACGCTCTCACCAACGCCGTGAAGGTGACCCTGGGTCCCCGCGGCCGGAACGTGATCCTCGACAAGAAGTTCGGTAGCCCGACGGTGACCAACGACGGCGTGACCATCGCCAAGGAGATCGAACTCAGCGACCCGTACCAGAACATGGGTGCGCAGCTGGTCAAGGAAGTCGCCACCAAGACGCAGGACGTGGCCGGTGACGGCACCACGACCGCGACCGTGCTCGCGCAGATCATGATCAAGGAAGGTCTGCGTCAGATCACCGCCGGCGCGAACCCCATGTTCGTCAAGCGCGGTATCCACAAGGCGGTCGACGCCGTCGTGGAGCACGTGAAGAAGCAGAGCAAGAACGTGAAGGACCGCGACCAGATCGCACAGGTCGCCACCATCAGCGCGAACAACGACGACGAGATCGGCAACATCATCGCCGACTCCATGGAAGCCGTGGGCAAGGACGGCGTGATCACGGTCGAAGAAGCCAAGAGCATGGAGACGACCTACGAGGTCAAGGAAGGCATGCAGTTCGATCGCGGTTACCTGTCGCCGTACTTCGTGACCGACAGCGAGCGCATGGAGGTCGTCCTCGACAGCCCGTACATCCTGATCCACGACAAGAAGATCAGCAGCATGAAGGACCTGCTGCCGGTGCTCGAGAAGGTCGCCCAGGCGGGTGCACCGCTCGTGATCGTGTCCGAGGACATCGAGGGCGAGGCCTTGGCCACGCTCGTGGTGAACAAGCTGCGCGGCACGCTGCAGATCGCGGCCGTGAAGGCTCCGGGCTTCGGTGATCGTCGCAAGGCGATGCTCGAGGACCTGGCGGTCCTCACCGGTGGTCGCGTCATGAGCGAAGACGCGGGCCTGAAGCTCGAGAACACGACGATGCAGGACCTGGGTCGTGCCCGCCGCATCACCATCGACAAGGACAACACCACCGTCGTCGAGGGCAGCGGCAAGAAGGCCGACATCAAGGCCCGCGAGGCGCAGATCCGCCAGCAGATCGAGAAGACCACCAGCGACTACGATCGCGAGAAGCTCCAGGAGCGTCTGGCGAAGCTGGCCGGTGGCGTGGCGGTCATCAACGTCGGTGCGGCGACCGAGACCGAGATGAAGGAGAAGAAGGCCCGCGTCGAGGACGCCCTGGCCGCGACCCGCGCCGCCGTCGAGGAGGGCGTGGTCCCGGGTGGTGGCGTGACGCTGCTGCGTGCGGCCAAGGCCCTGGACAAGCTGGAACTCGAGGGCGAGGAGCTGGTCGGCCTGGAGATCGTGCGCCGCGCACTCGAGGAGCCGGTGCGGACGATCGCCTTCAACGCCGGCGTCGACGGCTCGATCGTGGTCGAGCGTCTGCGCGCCGAGAAGCAGGGCATCGGCTACAACGCCGCCACGGCCGAGTACGAGGACATGTTCAAGGCTGGTATCGTCGACCCGACCAAGGTCACCCGCAGCACGCTGCAGAACGCGGCGAGCATTGCGGCCATGATCCTCACCACCGAGTGTCTCGTCAGCGACGAGCCGGAGGAGGAGAAGGCTTCGATGCCGGGCGGCGACATGGGCGGCATGGGCGGAATGGGCGGCATGGGCATGATGTAGCCCCGGCCGCGACGGTCTCGGACACCGGTCCCGGCCGTCCCGGCCTCCGGTGTCCGGGGTGTGCCCCGGAAGCCCGTCCCCACGCGTGGGGGCGGGCTTCTTCGTGGGTGGGGGGGCACGGTGGGCGTCGTCACCGGGCGGTGTCGGCTGGCGTTGACGGCGGGCGTTGACGGCGGGTGTTGTCGGCCGGTGAAACCATTCCTCGAAATGCCGGGTTTCGGGTTGTCAGCGGCCACGGGATGACAACAGCGAATGTCAGCCCCCAGGGACTGACATTTCGCTTCGTCAGCTCCAGCCGACTGACAATCCTGCACCCAGCTTTTTCGAATGTCTTCGCACGCCGCCCGAGCGTCCGCTCCATGTCGAGGTGCACCCTGCGACTGCTCTCGGGTCACTCCTACGGAGGGGTGCTCGTGACCCACGCGCTGACCCGCAGACCGGGGCTCTTCCGGGCCTTTCTCGCACAGAGCCCCTATCTGGCCGCGCCGATCGCCGAACCCCTGCTGGTCGGTCCGCACGATGGGTTGGTGGCGTTCTTCCGGGAGCGCTGGCCGCTTCCCGTGGAGCTTCTGTCGGGCGGAGGGTCGGGGGCGTTCGCCGCGCACCTCGATCGCCTGGAGAACGAACTCGGGTATCCCGTGCGCTACAGCGAGGGGGCATTCCAGCGGGCGGCCCAGGGACTGCTCAACGGTGGCGACGTGAAGGGCGCGGCCGAGGCGGCGGGGCTCTACGTCGACCACCATCCGCGCTCTCCGGTCGCCCACTTCCTGCGCGGGGCCGCTCTGGCTTCGGGAGGCCAGCGCGAGGCGGGCATCGAGGCCATCGAGAAGGCCATCACCCTCTTCGACGCCGACCCCGACCCCTCGCAGAGACCGCTGCGAGCGAACATGCAACGCGTGTTGGGGCAGTTGCGAGGGGATTGAGCGCGATCCGCCCGCGGCGTCAGGGAGGGCAGCCCGTGACGGACGCGGACTCGGAGCGAGCGAGCCGGCGCTGCGGGCGCCCTCGAGGAACACGTCGCGGTGGATCTTCGGCAGGTCACCGTCGGCGCCCCACGAAGACGAAGTGCCGCCCGCCCTTGCGCCCCGGACGCGCGGAGCTGAGGTGTCCAAGGGCTTCGAAGCCGCAGCGACGCAGCGTTCGAGGGAAGACGGCATCGTCCGTGGCCGACCAGACGGCGACCCGGCCGCCGGGGACGAGAGCACGGTGGATCGCACGCAGCCCTTCCTTCGCGTAGAGCCACGCGTTGCCGTCGGCGACCATCGGGTCGGGTCCGTTGTCGACGTCGAGGATCACCGCGTGCAGCGCGCCCGTGTAGCGCGGGATGACCCGGCGGACGTCGTCGACGACGACCCGGGTGCGCGGATCCTGCAGGGGGTGGTCGGCGTGGTGGCCCAACCGGGTCTCGTTCCACGCGACGACCTCGGGAATCAGTTCCACCTGGACTGCCTCGGCGTCGGCCGGCAGGAGGTCGAGCGCGGCGCGCAGCGTGAAGCCGAGGCCGAGGCCGCCGATCAGCACCCGGGCCCGCGACGGCAGGCCGCGGCACACGAGGCTCGCCAGGTCCTCCTCCGACTGGTGCTTGCGCGACGACATGAGCGGCCGCCGGTCGACGACGATGTCGTGGGCGCCGTCGTGCTCGTAGAGCTCGAGGAGCTTGCCGTCGGGCGTCCTGGCCTCGGCGATGCGCACGCGGGGCTTCATGGCGACTCGCGGTCTCGGGCGCGGGGCGCTCGCTTCGGGAGCTCCTCGAGGGATGGTGTCGATCATGCTGGGCGAAGTCGCGGTGCGATGCAACGCCCATGGTCGCGAGTTCGTGTGCGCAGAACTCGGATCGAGCCGCAGACGGCGCGGTGGGGTGGACGTCGCGGCTGCGGTGCGAGAGAGTGTGCCCGGAACCCGTGGCACCGAACCGACGGTCGAGCCCGGAGTCCGGACGAGCCACGGCATCTCGAGAGCGCAAGTCCCATGAACGCCGAACCACCCGACTGGTCGCGCGAAGCGATCTGCCTGCGTCGCGAGTCGAGCGACGGCGAGTCGCTCGCCGCCGAACTGTATCGGCGCACCTGCCGCGTCGATTTCGACCAACCCGGCGTCTGTGTCGTGGCACTCGGTCCGGCCATCGATTCCGTCGGCTGCCGCAGGCTGATGGTCGACCTGAAGCGCGCGATGGCCCGGATCCACGAAGCGACCACCGGCAGGACACTGGTCTACCTGTCCGCCACCCGCTTCGACCAGCAGGAGACGACACGACCGCACCTCGACGGCGGACCGGAGGAGTGCCTCCTCATGCTGGGCTACGAGCCCACCGCGATCGAGTCCGAACTCGAGATCTTCGACTACGCCCGGTGCGCCTTCGATCACGGTCTCTCACCACAGGAATTCATGGCCTCCCACAACCCGATGTTCGAGGCCGGCCAGGAGATCCTGCGCCCGTATGCGATGCGCGTGCCCTGCTTCTCGCGAACCGAGCATCGAATCGTCTGCATCAACAACTCCTCGGCCGCCTGGTCGGAATCGGAACCCGCCTGGCAGGGCGTTCTGCACACGGCGACGATTCCGGCACCGGACGAATCGGAACGTCGTATCGTCGATTCCACGATGATCGCACCCGCACCGGTGGGGACACCGGACGCCGTCGACGACGGTGCGTTGGACGACTTCGTGACGACCTCCGTGGTGCGCCGACGCGGCGCGGGGGAATGATTCCAGGGCCCGTTCGGAAGGCAAGGACGTCGCGCCGGATTCCTCGTCGGGGATGTTCCGCGGCGGAAGCGATCGTAGGTGCCGGTCCACCGTACACGGGACGACGTGTCGGGTTCTCCATCCGTCTTGCGCGTGGACAGCCACACCCATCCACGCCCGACCCACGGAGATCGCGCCATGTACCGCTTCGCTCGTCCCTGGCTCTCGCTCCTCGTTCTGCTTCCCTGGATCGCCGGCTGCGGCGGCGACGCGAACAGCCCGACGGATCCCGAGGTGCCACGCGAGTTGACCGTGACTCCCACGTCCGGCGTCTTCGGCACGCCGGTGGCGATAGAGGGTCTCGATCTGTCCACCGTCGACCCGGCCCTGGTCGAAGTTCGCTTCGGGGACCACCTCGCGGTCGCGCGGGCCCAGCCCGGATCGGGCACCGTGATCGCCGGCGTGCCGATTCCGCTGGCCGAGGACGGAACCGTCGCCGCGTCCACCGACGAGGCCCTCGACGTCACGGTGACGGTCGACGGCGAGGTCGTCGCCATGCGCGAAGCCGCGTTCACGATCGAGGCCTTCGTCCCGGCGCCGGGCGCCGCGCAGGCCGTGGTCGCGTCCTTCGCGTCGATCGTCGACGATGTCGAGGCCGTCGCGTTGGCGTTGGCTCCGGATCCGAGCCTCGAGCACGGTTACGCACTGGCACTGCTCGGCGCGGCTCGTGAACTGCTCACCGGCGAGGCCGAAGGGTCCCTGGCGCCGCAGCTCTCCGCGTTGGCGAACGACGCTCCGGAAGCCCTCGCACTCGTCGACGGCATCCTCGCCGGATCCGGCGCTCTCGAACGCGTGCAAGTCGTCGCGAGTCGATTGGAAGGGATCTC